>JBBSQO010000068.1:0-8332 GCA_038244025.1 Propionibacteriales bacterium | reverse complement strand
GGGCCCACGGTAGCCGTACCAACGAGGCGATCGGACTGCTGCCCAGCCATCGCATTGGCGAGGTCGGCGTCGGCGGCCCTCATCAGCTGCTCGGCCTGGCCGGAGCTCAGCACATCAGCGGCGACCAGTGCCCGGACGAGCTCGGTAAGGTTCCTCATGGGCCCCAGTCTGACAGTGCCAAGAGCCCCGGTCAGCGACTGAACACCGGTCGCGCTCAGTCGGTGACCCGCAGAGTGGCTCGGGCTGCCGCGAACCGGGCCACCGGCACCCGGTAGGGCGAACAGGAGACATAGTCCAGGCCGAGTGTCTCAAAGAACATGATCGAGGCCGGATCGCCGCCATGCTCACCACAAACGCCCACCTTCAGCTCTGGTTTGACGCTCCGTCCGCGCTCGGCCCCCAGCTGGACCAGTGCTCCGACGCCGTCGATGTCGATGGACGCGAATGGGTTGGCCGGCACGATCTGTTCGTCCACGTAGGCGGCGAGGAAGCTACCCTCGGCATCGTCGCGGGAGATACCGATGGTGGTCTGGGTCAGGTCGTTGGTGCCGAAGGAGAAGAAGTCCGCATGCTCGGCGATCTCGGCGGCGCAGACGGCGGCTCGCGGTAGTTCGATCATGGTCCCCACGGTGTAGGGCAGCACCTGGCCAGCCTTGTTGAACTCGTCGGTGATCGCCTCGTCAATGATCTCCCGCAGTCGGGCCAGCTCCTCGTCGTAGGCCACCAGTGGCACCATGATCTCGATCATGGGTTCCTCACCGCGGGCCTGAACGGCCAGGGCCGCCCGAGCAATGGCGCGGACCTGCATCTCGGGAATTTCCGGATCGAGCAGGGCGAGCCGAACACCGCGAGTCCCGAGCAGCGGGTTCTGCTCGGTCAGTCTCTTGATCCGGCCCAGCAGCTGCTCGGCCGGATCGGCATCGTCACCGGCGAGCTGCAGCCGCTGTACGGTCAGGGCCTGGTCGACCAGCGGCGGCAGGAACTCATGCAGCGGTGGGTCCAGCAGCCTGATGGTGACCGGCAGCCCGCTCATCGCGGAAAAGATCTCCTCGAAGTCGGCCTGCTGGCTGGGTAACAATTCGGACAGTGCAGCGGCGCGGGCGTCATCGTCCTCGGCCAGGATCATCCTCCGCACCGCCGGCAGCCGGGTCTCGTCCATGAACATGTGCTCGGTACGGCACAGACCGATCCCTTCGGCGCCGAACTCTCTGGCCCGACGAGCGTCGGCACCGTTGTCGGCATTGGCCCGGACCCTCATCCGGCGAATGTCGTCGGCCCAGCCGGTGATCCTTTCGAAGTCCTCATTCAGCTGTGGCGGCAACAAGGGTAGGGCGCCCGCGAACACCTCGCCGGTGGACCCGTCCAGGCTAATCAGGTCGCCCTCACCGAACGTCTGTCCCTCGATGATGAGTCTTTTTGCCTTGGGATTGATCTGAATGTCGGCCGCACCAGCGACGCAGGGCCGGCCCATGCCGCGCGCCACCACGGCCGCATGCGAGGTCATCCCGCCGTGAGCGGTCAGCACCCCCTGGGCCGCGATGACGCCGTGAATGTCGTCCGGGGTGGTCTCCCAGCTGACCAGCACCACCGCCGTGCCGGACTTACCCAGTCTCTCGGCCGTGTCGGCATCGAAAACCACACCACCGACGGCAGCACCCGGAGAGGCATTCAAGCCGATCGTCAACGGCTCGCTCTTGCTGGCGGGATCAATGGCCGGGTGCAGCAGCTGGTCAAGCTGGTCCGGCTCGATCCGGCGCAGTGCCTCAGCCCGGTCGATCACGCCCTCGTCGACCAGATCGGCGGCAATCTTGACGGCCGCCTGTGCGGTGCGCTTCCCGTTCCTGGTCTGCAACAGATAAAGCTTGCCCTCGTCAATGGTGAACTCGATGTCTTGAACGTCCTTGTAGTGGGCTTCCAGCTTGTCCATCGTGGCCAGCAGCTCGGCGTAGGCATCGGGAAGGATGTCCGCTAGCTCCTCCAGCCGCCGTGGGGTGCGGATGCCGGACACCACATCCTCACCCTGAGCATTGAGCAGGAACTCCCCGTACAGCTCCTTCGCCCCGTTGGAGGGGTTCCGGGTGAAGCAGACGCCGGTGGCTGAGGTGTCGCCGCGGTTGCCGAACACCATCTGCATGATGTTCACCGCGGTCCCCAGGTCAGCCGGGATGTTGTTGGCCCGGCGATAGACCTCGGCGCGCGGGTTGAGCCAGGAGCGGAAGACCGCATCCACCGAGCGCCGCAGCTGCTCCAGCGGGTCCGACGTCCACTCGGTGCCGGTGTGATCGGCAAAGATATGCTTATAGGTCTGCACCAGTTCGATCAGGTCCTCCTCGGCGAGGTCGGTGTCCTGAGCGGCGCCCTTGGCTGACTTGCACGCTGACAAGGCGTCCTCGAAGGCGTGGCCGGGAACGGACTCAACCACTTCTCCGTACATCTGGATGAAACGGCGGTAGGTGTCATAGGCGAACCGGAGGCTGCCCGCTTCGGCGCCCAGCGCGGCCACCGAGTCGTCACTGATGCCGAGGTTCAAGATGGTGTCCATCATCCCGGGCATGGACTGCACGGCGCCGGACCGCACCGACACCAACAGCGGGCGAGAGGCACCACCCAGGGTGCGCCCGGTGCGCTCCTCCAGCCGGGCCAGCCCAGCCTTGATCTCCTCCCACAATGACTCGGGCCAGTGGCCGTCCCGCTCCATGGTCTCGACACAGGCGGCGGTGGTCACCGTGTAGGCGTCCGGCACCGGTACGCCAATGCGGTGCATCTCAGCCACCCCGGCGCCTTTCCCGCCGAGCAGCGTACGCATCGTCGCGTCGCCATCGGCGAGGTCGTAGATGTAGCGCGGCCGGCCATCGTGTTCACGCTCGGCGGTCATGGTCGCTCCTTAGGGTTGTCGGTCACTGGCTGGTGGTGGATCTCTGGCTGGTGGTGGATGAAGGGCTGGTTGCCCGGGCGAGACGGGTACGGTCGTCCACCAGGTCGATGACCCGGCCGGCCGCCTCCTCCAGTGCGATGGCGGTGGTGTCGATCACCGGGCAGCCGAGCCGGCGGTGGATGACACTCACCTCATCAATCTCGTCATAGATCTTGCTCAGCTCGGCGTAACCGTCCTTGCGTCCTCGTGACCCCATCGACCGGACCCGTTTGCCGCGGATGGCGGCGAGGCGCTGCGGGTCGATGGTCAGTGCGACGAGCTTCCACCGATCGACGGCATACAGCTGCTGCGGTGGCGCGATGCCCGGCACTAACGGGACATTGGCCGTCTTGTAACCGAGATAGCCGAGATACATCGACAGTGGCGTCTTGCCGGTCCTGGAGATGCCGACCAGCACGATGTCGGCTTCCTTCAGAGCGGAGGCGGTTTGGCCGTCGTCGTGCTTGACCGCAAACTCCATTGCGGCAATTCGCTTGAAGTAGTCAGCATCAATGCCTACTGGCCGGGCCGGTACGCCTTCGGCCTTGTCGCCGGTGGCCTTCTCCAGCGCGGCCAGCGCCGGGCCGAGCAAATCGACATGCACGATGCCCAGCCGGACGCACATCTCGGCGACCAGATCACTCAGCCCGTGGTCGACCAGGGTGGACAGTACGGCAACAGCCGTCCCTTCCTTCCGATTGATCACATTGAAGGCAAGCCGCAGACCTTCGGCCGTGGTGACCCGGGGGTGTCGAACGACACGAAGCGGGTGCTGGCTGAACTGGGCCTGCACCGCCCTCGCCAGCCGCGCTGCCGTATCGCCGGTCGAATCGGCGATCACATGAATTTCCAGTGGCTGGCCGGACATCTTGTCACCTTATCGCCCTCACGAACGCCCGACTGCCGCCCCATGCGGCACCGGAGACGAAACATGCCGCGGGGCCTGCTCGGCCAGCGGCCGGTGAAGCGCCTAAGATTACTCCTGTGCCAGCAGAATCGCTAAGATCGGCAAAATGGCCACGGGACGACGCAGCCCGCCCGTTCGGCCGGCTGTTGACGGCCATGGTGACGCCGTTCGCCCATGACGGGAGCTTGGACGTGGGCAAGGCCCAAGAGCTCGCCCGCTACCTGGTCGATGAGCAAAGCAATGACGGACTGGTGATCAGCGGCACCACCGGGGAGGCGCCGACCACCACCGACCAGGAGAAGTCCGCATTGGTGCGAGCAGTGGTGGAGGCGGTGGGAGATCGGGCGCAGGTGGTGGCCGGGGTCGGCACCTTCAGCACCGAACACACCATTGCGTTGGCCCGGGCGGCCGAAGAGGCCGGGGCAAGCGGACTGCTGGTGGTCACTCCCTACTATTCCAAGCCCCCACAGCGGGGAGTGCAGGCGCACTTTCTGACGGTGGCTGACAGCTGCGGGCTGCCGATCATGCTGTACGACATCCCACACCGGGCCGGTACCGCGATCGCACCGGAGACGATGCTCGCGGTGGCCGAACATCCACGGATCGTGGCCGTCAAGGACGCGAAGGGTGACCTGTTGGCGTCCTCGTACGTGATGGCCAACAGCGAGCTGGCGTTCTACTCCGGTGAGGATGCGCTCACGCTCAGCCTGATGGCGGTCGGCGCCGTCGGCCTGGTCGGAACCTCCACCCACTTTACCGGGCAGGTCGTGGCGCGGATGATTGACGCGTTCGCCGGGGGCGACCCGGTGACCGCACTGCGGCTGCACCGGCAGCTCTCTCCGCTTTTCACCGGGATCTTCGCCACCCAGGGCTGCATCCTGGTCAAGGCGGGCCTCGAGCTGCGGGGCCGCAGCGTGGGCGGCCTGAGGGAGCCGCTACCAGCGGCTACTGCCGACGAGGTTAAGGCGCTGCAGGCGGCAATGACAGCAGCCGGGGTCTAAATAGTTGGGTCATCCTGTCTTCATGTACCGGCCGTTGTTTGCCGCCGAGCGACCTGGGTACGATCTCTTGGAACAGGGAGCAGTCTTAGGTAGGTAGCAGCGCTGGTTGCCGTGGCATCCGGTCACGTTCTGCGCAAGTTCTGCGCACACTAAGATGGAGGTTGCGATGACAACGGAATCGGACGGGGCGGTCGGTGAGATGATCACCGCGCTCGGAAAAGATCTCCGGCAGATGATCCAGCAGGAGCTGGTCGGGCTGCGGTCGGAGCTGCGCGACACGGCCCGTGCCGGTCGCAAAGCCGCCGCCTTGATGGGCGGCGCCGGATTGCTCGGTGCGTTGGCTGCCGGGACCTCGGCGGTCGTCATTGTGCGGCTGCTCGACGAGGTGCTACCCAGGCCACTCGCCGGTCTGGTGACCTCCGTCCTGTTCGGTGCCGGTGCCGCGGCGCTGGCTCGGCTGGGTCTGGCAGAGCTGCGCCGGGCGGGTGAGAATCTACCCTCCAGCTAATGTCGGGAGCACCACCATCGCTCGCCGCGAGGGCTGGAAGTCGCTACGCTCCTCGCACCTTCTGCCGAGGACCCGGACTTGAGGACGTCCCCGAGTAAGATCTGTGCGGGCGGCCTTGTTCAGAGCCTCCCCTCAGCCAATTAGCAGGTTGCCGCGACACAATGCGTTGCGGGTGCATCCGCACCCGGCGAGCGCGGAGAGGAGGGATCGGGCGATGACTTCACCACTGACATCCAAGCCCAGTCCCGACCAGGTCGAGGCCACCGACTGGACACCCCCCAGCTGGGAGGAGGTCGTGAGGGACCACAGTGCCAGGGTCTATCGGCTGGCGTACCGGCTGACCGGCAATCCGCACGATGCCGAGGACCTGACCCAGGACGTCTTCGTACGGGTCTTCCGCTCCCTGCACCGCTTTAAGCCGGGTACGTTCGAGGGATGGCTGCACCGCATCACCACGAACCTTTTCCTCGATACGGCACGCCGAAAGCAGAAGATCCGCTTTGACGGCTTGGCCGACAACTCTGCCGAGCGGCTGGTCAGCGACCGGCCGGCCCCGGCCGAGCAGCTGGCCGACGCCGGTCTCGACCACGATGTGGCGGCTGCCCTGGCCGCACTGCCGCCGGAGTTCCGCGCCGCCGTCGTGCTGTGTGACATCGAAGGGCTCTCCTACGAGGAGATCTCCAGCATTCTGGACATCAAGATTGGTACGGTCCGCAGCCGGATCCATCGTGGGCGGGCACAGTTGCGTACCGCACTGGGTCACCGCCGGCCCTCTGGTGAGCGGGAACGTTATCTCGGCGTCGCTGTCGAGCCCGGTCTGGTCGACCAGCAGCCAAACTCCGCCCGACCCCACCCAGCCCGGACCGGATAGCTAACGTCATGACGCCGTCCTCCTGCCGCCGATTTGACGCAGCCCTGTCCGGGTACGTCGATGGGGCGCTGGACGATGCCGAACGGGAGCGGTTGCTGGCCCACCTGGTCGGCTGTGCGCGATGCCGCAGTGAGGTTGACCAGCTCCGGGGCGTCTGCTCACTCCTCGGCGATCACCGCAAGATTGAGCCATCGACACCCACCGACCTGACTTGGCGGCTGGTCTCGATTGCCGGTGAGGAGGCGCAGCTGCCGTTGTGGTCACGGCCGTTCACCCTGGCAGCAGCGGCTCGTGCCGGCCAGTCCGGGCTGGCCGACCTGCCGAGCCGGCGCCGGGCCGGCCGGATCCGGCTGGCTGCCGCCAGCCTGCTGATCATGACGCTGACGCTCAGCGCCGCTGCCATCGGATATGCCGCTGCGCCGGCTGCACCTAGCGAGGTTGCCGACCCTGCGCTCGGGGCACAGGCCCAGTTCTCGGCGGCGCTGAGCCAGCTTCCGCTCGCCAGTGACGCCGTCAATGCCGTCATGATGGCCTCGGGGCGGAACCTGCCGGCCTTGATGGACACTGCTGGCACCGCCGACACGGCTGGGTCCTCTGCTCAGTTGACCGAGCCTCCGGTCTCGGCGCCGGCGCTTCCGCTTCGCGAGCATCCGATGGACGCCGCTGCAGCGCTCGACACGCTGCGTACCGCCGAACAGGCAGCTAGGTTGCTGACCTACCGCGGGGTGCAGCAGGTGAGTACCATACGCGGCAGGACGCAGGTTCGCGCCCTGGTCCGCGTCGACTCCCAGCCTGGTCAGGGGACTGAGCTGACGGTGATCGGCCGGTCGGGGACGCTGCTCACCCGCGGCTTCGTTCCCCAATCAGATGATCAAACGCAGCCGGATGGTCAGTCGCAGGATCCCCGACTCCATGGTGGCGTTGATGCGCTTGGTTTGCTGGCGGCGCGGTATCAGCTGAGCGGTGGTGTCGGCGGGATGGTCGCTGGTCGGCCGACGGTGGTCATCGATGCTCAGACCGACGGCCAGCTGGCCGGTCGGTGGTGGGTCGACCAGAGGTCCGGGCTGCTGCTCTGGCAAGAAGCCTACGACCAGAGGGGAGCCGCGCTCCGGTCCGCTGGCTTCCTGTCGGTGCAGACGGGTACGAAGGACGCCTTCTTGAACCACCTGCCGCCGCGGTTGTCGGCTCCGGTCAGCACCGCAGCGCTGGACCTGTCGGTGGCACCGAACCTCACCAGCCGTGGCTGGGCTTGCCAGCACACGCTGGCCGGACTGCCGATGATCCGGCTGAGCAGCGATGCCAACGCAGATCCTGGCATGGTCCACACCGTCTATGGCGACGGGCTGACCACGGTCAGTGTGTCCCAGCAACGTGGCCGGCTGAGACAGCCGCCGGCAGGTTTCGGCTGGGACAAGACCTTGTCGGCCTGGACCAACCGAGGGCTCTGGAGGATTGCCAGCTGGCAGTCCGGCGGTACCGTCTTCACGGTGGTCACCGACGGGACGCCGGCTCAGCTCCGGGCTTCGGTACGGGGCTTGCCGCACCAGGATCCCGGCAACCGAACTACAGTGGCCCGAACTACAGTGGATCGGGTAACGGCGGGTTGGGCCCGCATCGGCGACCTCGTGATCGGGTAAGACCTTGACTGATGACGACCGCCCAGGTGAACCCGGCCGCGGGGAGTATGAGTATTACGGGCCCTTTGGTCCTCAACCGGAACCATCCCACCCGGAACAAGCAGAGCCGCCCGGCGATGCCTTTGGACTGGACACCATGTTCGGCCGCGGTGCAGCAGGTCCCCAGTTCGCCCCTCCCGCCGGACCGCGGTCCGAGGAGCAGCCGCCTCCACCTGCCCCCAGACAGCAAAAGTCCCTGCGGGCACGCACGGTGATCGGGATTGCTGCCGCAACCGCCCTGCTGGTCGGCGCCCTGGCCGGGTTTGGCGGCGCCAGCCTGACCCGTTGGTCCTCGACCGGTGCCGGCCCAGCTCCGGCGTCGTCGACACTTCCGTCCACCTCCGCCCAGGCACCATCGACTACCACGCCGGTGGCGCCGCCGCCCGGTCAGGCGAACACGGTGGACATCGCGGCCAGGGTGCTACCCAGCACGGTGACGATCTCCATCACTGCCG
>JBBSQO010000067.1:0-8346 GCA_038244025.1 Propionibacteriales bacterium | reverse complement strand
TCGACATCCGGCACCAGTCCAAGGTGGACCGGGTCCGGGTGGCCCGCTGGGCGGAAAACGTGCTGGCTGGTGGCCGGCCGGAGCGGCTGTGACCATGACCGTCGGGGCGCCGGTGATCAGGTATGCCCGGCTGACCAAGATTATGACCGCCGGCCCGGCCACGATCAGGCCCGCCGGTCTGGCCAAGATCAGCAGCGTCCCGGGATGAGGGTGCTGGTCACCGGAGCCAGTGGCCTGCTGGGCGCCGCAACCGCACGGGCCCTGGCCGCGCGTGGGGACACCGTCACCGTGCTGCAGCGGCACCCGGCCGGGCTGAGACTGCCGGAGGTGCTGGCCGACGTCTCCGACGCCGAGGCGGTCAGTCGGGCCGCGGCCGGCCAGGATGCCGTCATCCATCTGGCGGCCAAGGTGAACGTGACCGGACGCTGGGCCGACTACCAGCGGATCAACGTGTACGGCACCGAGGCGATCGTGGCGGCCTGCCGGCAACAGCAGGTCCGCCGGCTGGTGCACGTATCAAGCCCGTCAGTCGCCCATGCCGGGTCCTCGCTGGTCGGGGTCGGCGCCGGTCCGGCCGATCCCGACCGGGCGCGCGGCCCGTACGCACGGAGCAAGGCGATGGCCGAACAGGTCGCTTTAGCCGCCGACAGTCCCGAGCTGGCGGTGGTCGCGCTGCGCCCCCATCTGGTCTGGGGGCCTGGCGACACCCAGCTGATTGCCCGGCTGGTGAGCCGGGCCGAGGCCGGCCGGTTGCCGAGAATCGGCTCCGGTGCCGCGCTGGTCGACACCACCTATCTCAGCAACGCCGCCGAGGCCCTGCTGGCTGGGCTGGACCGCTGCACCGTGGCTCATGGCCAGCCGCTGGTGGTATCCAACGGCGAGCCGCGGCCCATCGGCGACCTGCTCCGCGACATCTGCGCCGCGGCCGGTGTGCCCGGCCCCCACTGGCGGCTGCCGGTTGGGCTGGCCACGGCGGCCGGCGCTGCCGCCGAGGCGGTGGCCGCGGTAAGGCAGCGGATGGGGCACGGCGAACCGCCAGAGCCACCGATCACCCGTTTCCTGGTGGAGCAGCTGACGACCGCGCACTGGTTCGACCAGCGGCACACGCGCCAGCAGCTGGGCTGGGCACCCCGGGTCACCCTGGACCAGGGACTGGCCGAGCTGGCGCGCTGGTACGGCCGGCGATGACACTCGAGCACGTTGACGTGCTGGTGATCGGCGCCGGGCTCTCCGGCATCGGGGCCGCCTGTCAGCTACGGCAGAAATGCCCGACAAAGTCGGTGGCGATTCTGGAGAGTCGCGCCGCGATTGGTGGCACCTGGGATATGTTCCGCTACCCCGGGGTGAGGTCGGACTCCGACATGTTCACGCTGGGCTATTCCTTCCGGCCGTGGCAGGACCCCCAGGCCATCGCCGACGGCAAGTCCATCCGCGACTATGTCCAGCAGACCGCCGTTGAGTACGGCGTGGATCGGCTGATCCGCTTCCACCACCAGGTACGACGCGCCGACTGGTCGAGCAGCCAGGCCCGGTGGGCGGTCGAGGCGCATCGTAGCGATACCGGCGAGACCGTACGGCTGACCTGCGACTTCCTCTATGCCTGTGCCGGCTACTACTCCTATGACCAGGCGTACACACCAGCCATCCAGGGCACCGACAGGTTCGCCGGTCCGATCATCCATCCGCTGCACTGGCCGGCGGGCCTGGACTACCAGGGCAAACGGGTCGCCGTGATCGGCAGCGGCGCAACTGCTGTGACGCTGGTGCCGGCGCTGGCCGAGACGGCAGCCCAGGTGATCATGGTGCAGCGCTCGCCCAGTTATGTGCTCGCCCTACCGAGCCGTGATCGACTGGCCGATAGGTTGCGCCGCATCCTGCCTGCCAGAGTGGTTTATCCCTTTATCCGCTGGAAGAACGTACTGCTCAGCACGTTGCTCTACCAACTCAGCCGGCAACGACCGGCGCAGGTGCGGGACTTCATTCGGGAGCGGACCCGACGCCAGCTGCCCAGTGGGTACGACGTCGACACCGACTTTCATCCCAGCTACGACCCATGGGATCAGCGGCTCTGTATCAGCCCGGACGGGGACCTTTTCCGTGCTCTGCGCACTGGCCGCGCTTCGATCATCACCGACGGCATCGATACCTTCACCGAGACCGGACTGGCGTTGGTCTCCGGCACCAAGGTGCGGGCCGACGTGATCATCATGGCTACCGGACTGAGCTTGGTGGCCATCGGCGGCATCCAGCTCAGCGTCGACGGCCAGCCCGTCGCCCTCCCGGGAACCGTTGCCTACAAGGGAATGATGCTCAGTGGCGTACCGAACTTCGCACTGGCTCTCGGCTACACGAACGCGTCCTGGACACTCAAATGTGATCTGGTCAGCAACTATGTCTGCCGGCTGATCAACTTCCTGGACGCCCGGGACTACCAGTACTGCACGCCGGTCCCGCCGGATGGCGACCAGGCAGGCGAGCCGCTCTTGGACTTGAAGTCCGGCTACGTGCTGCGCGGCCTGGCCGCACTGCCTCAGCAGGGACGATCGGCTCCGTGGCGGCTGCACCAGAACTACCTCAGGGACAGGTGGGCGCTGCGGCGTGGTTCGCTGGAGGACCGGGGCATCCGGTTCACAAGATCATTCGCAGGCCCAGGTGATCACTGATGGCAGGGGCGTGGCCGGTGACGCCCTAGCCGGCGTGTTCGGACCAGCAGGCGAGGACGGCTGCGGCCACCGCATAGGCGAGGTCGGTCCGCGACATGTCGCCATCTGCACCCCGATGACTCTTCACCTGAGATGCATCCACCTGAAGGGTCTTGCCATCCTTGAGGAAGACGACCCGGCCTCCTGCCGTCTCGTAGGCAGGGAAGCCCAGGCCCACCATTCCGTCGAGCGACTTTGTCGTGCCCAGCTTGGTGCGTAACTCGTCGAAATATGCACGCCCCGCTGCTGGATCGGTCGCATCATGGACCGCCAGCACCAGTGAGTCGCCACCGATTTTGTAGGTACAGGTGAAGATCTGGTTGGCCCAGGTGGAGGTGGGATGGGGTGTCTTGTCGACAGCAAAGATCCGCGCCACGCTCGTAGGCACATCCCCGGTACAGACCATCCCGGCGGCCGGCGACGGGTCCGCAGCGTGCTTCATCTTGGCCATGTCCTTGTCCGACATGGTGCTGCCGTCCGGCATCGTGTGCGTCTTCGCCGACGGTGCCGTTGAGGTTGGCGGTGCGGCCGCAGTGCTCGGCCCGGCAGCCGAGCAGCCGGCCAACGTGATCGCCAGCACGGCAATGGCGGCGGGCAGCAGCTTGCGGCCGTTCAGTGGCGTCCGGTTTCGCATCGTCAGCTCCAAAGGTGTGTGACCGACTGCTGTCTATCGGTCGTCACCCTGGATTCGTACCGGGCGCCCGCTTGGCTTGGTTTGATGGCAATCTCGCACAGGCTGGCGACTGAAACGACGAGTGTAGGCGTCGGCTGCCTCGTAATCATCGGAGTAGTGAATCTGCCCCCGCAAGCTGCCAAACAGGTTCACCCGGTCCGGTAGTGGTGCTGCGATCAAGGCAAATCGGTTGACACCTTGGCCGCCTTGCTCACTCCTTCCTCGGAGTGGGTGGAGCTTCGCTGACGTCTTTCCTACCAGGTCGGCGTCGCGCCTTGGCTGGCGGAAGACCGCGCAGGTGTGGGCGTTCGGGGTGGGGCAGCACACCCTGGATGATCGGCGGCAGTTGGGCCGAGGGGCGGCGCAGCTGTTCCTCCTTCCAGCTCCGATGAACCCGAACCCGGTCCTCAAGGTTCAACCGTGTCAACACCTGTTCGACGGCGGCCAGGATGGACCCCCGGAGCAGCCAGGATGAGGTGTTGTCCTGAGCATCAACCATCATCAGCTCGGTCAGGATCGCCTGGGTCTCGCGGAGAATGTCGAGGCTCCCGGCGAGGGCCCGTTCGGTCTCTTCCTCCCTACCATCGGCTTCGGCCACAACCAGGCTGCCGAAGGCGCGCAGGCAGTCTGCGGCATCATGCAGGACGACCGCGAAGGCCTCCCGCAGCTCCTCCCCGTACGGGTCGTCTGGTTGTTCCTCGGGAGGGATCTCGGCGAGCAGCACGGTGAACAAGGCGCGGACGGCCAGGACGCAATGCTCCAGGTTGTCCAGCCCAGTGGACAGGATGGGTACGATGTCGGCCGTCCCTAGTGCCCGGGGGTTGAACCGGCGACTGTCCTTGAGCGAGGCGTTGCTTTCGGTGGCGTTGGCCACCTGGCGTGCCGCGGCCCGAACCCTGTCCTGCCAGGACTCGACCTGTTCACGGGTCACCGTCCCGGCAACCAGCCCATCCCCGGCTAGATCGAGGGGATCTGCCGCGGCGTCGGCGACCCGCAGCAGATCCCGTCCCGCCGCTCCGATCGGCATCGCCGGCGGGTAGATCAGGTTGAAGACCACGCCAACTCCGGCCCCGATCAGGGTGTTGAAGATTCTGGTCTCAGCCGCGATGTCGTGGTTGGTCACACCCAGGATGAGCATGGCACTGATCGGAACCTCCAAGGCCTGATCACCTAGCCGGAGCACCTTGCCGAGAAAGAGGGAAACGGCTATCGCGGCGCCCAGGCTCCACCACGTCAACCCGATCCAAGAAGAAAGGAAGATGGCCACCAGCACGCCGGACAACACCGCACCGACCCGCACAACGCCCTTCTTCAGCGTAGAGAAGGCCGAAGCCTGAACCACGAGTAGCGCCGTCAGCGCACCGGTGAGATCGATCGCACCCTCGGTCAGAACCAGGGTGAGCAGGTAGGCGACGACAGCCGCCGCGGTAAGCCGTACCACGGTGATCAGCGTCGGCCGGAGCCGACGAGGAATGTCGCGCCAGCGCACCGGATGCCCCGGCCAGACCACAGTTGCCAAGCGTTGCCAGGTCGAAGCGCCGCGTGCCTGCTCCGGCCCGGTCATCCTCGTAGTCCGCCGGTGTCTTGATGCGGTGGGATCTGTCCCGCTCGGGTTGGCCTAATGGGCACGCCTCAGGCTACCGCGCCCCGATCAGTTGAGCCCGTACTGCGCCAGCGGGTGCAGCAGTTCGCGCTCCTCGTACGCCAGATGGGACAGCAGCGTGTCGGTGAGCAGGTCGATCGACCGTTGCAGTGCCGAGGTCCTGTCGGCTTTGGGCCGCCTCAATCGAGCCGGGCAACTGACTCGGGCGGCCGAACGAGTTGAAGCGCTAGTCTCGGAGTCGTCGTCAGCCAGGTGGACGATCCCGTCGAGGGCGTTGGCCTGGACGATCCGGCTTCGGTCGTCCAGCAGCCGTTCGAGCACTCCAATAGCGATCGACAACTGCTGAGCATCGAGCCGCAGTCGGGGGATCAGGAGCCGTGCCAGCGAACCTCAGGCAGCTCTGCCAATGGCAGGACCTCGAGGACTTCGACCTCATGCCCTCGCAGTACTTTCGGATGCTTCACGCTCACCTTCTCGAGCGCGTCCACCGCCCGCATCTGGACGAGCGGGTCAGCGAATGAGACCGCCTCCCACAGCTCCGCAGCCCGGTCTGGTTCATCCTGAACCTCCAGCGCCACGGCGTTTGACTCAGCTATCGACCGTCGACTGCCGCCGGCGAGTCTCGAGCTGAAGCTGCGGTCATTGCCCACGATTGGAAGATATCGACTGGCTTCGTGACGGTCAGGAACAGTCGGTCAGCGCGGCACCGATCCGTACCAGAAAATTTCGTTGTGACGAATAGGAAGGAAAACGAGGACCTGCGCGCCGGTTTGGCGCCAAATGCTCACGATAAGGCAGGAAAACGCGGACACGGTTGCCAGTGTCGCCCAGAGTCGTCCAGAGTTTGTCATTGTTACTCACCAGTAGCATAATGATGTTACTGGGGAGTAACATAGTTCCATCCCCCGGTTGAAACCAGAGGTATAGCTGAGATGAGCCACTACAAGTCCAACCTGCGCGATATCAAGTTCAACCTCTTCGAGGTGCTGGGCCGCCAAGATGTGCTGGGCCACGGCCAGTACGCGGAGATGGACGTCGAGACCGCGGAAACGGTGCTGGATGAGGTAAACCATCTGGCCAGCACCAAGTTGGCCGAGTCCTTCTCCGACAGCGAGCACGGCACCCCGGTCTTCGACCCCAAGACCCACGACGTGACCATCCCGGAGGCGTTCAAGAAGTCCTACCACGCCTGGATGGATGCCGGTTTCTCCACCCTGGAGCTGCCACCCGAGCTCGGCGGTCAGCCCAGCCCACCCTCCCTGCAGTGGAGCATCGCCGAGCTGGCCCTGGGCGCCAACCCGGCCCTCTACATGTACGCATCCGGGCCACGGTTCGCCCACGTGTTGTGGGCCAACGGCACCGACCGGGACAAGCAGATTGCCGGTCACATGGTGGATCGCGGCTGGGGCGCCACCATGGTGCTGACCGAACCCGACGCCGGCTCCGATGTGGGCTCCAGTCGGACCAAGGCCACCCTGGCCGACGACGGATTCTGGCACCTTGAGGGCGTCAAGCGGTTCATCACCTCCGGCGAGCAGGACATGACCGAGAACATCATGCATCTGGTGCTGGCCCGCCCGCAGGGCGTCGAAGGCGCGGGCGGCCCGGGCACCAAGGGCCTGTCGCTGTTCCTGGTGCCGAAATACCACTTCGACCTGGAGACCGGCGAGCTGACCGGCGAGCGCAACGGGGCCGTCGTCACCAACATCGAGAAGAAGATGGGCATCAAGGTGTCCACCACCTGCGAGATCACCTTCGGCGACGGCACGCCGGCCAAGGGCTGGCTGCTCGGCGAGGTGCACAACGGCATCGCCCAGATGTTCCAGGTGATCGAGTACGCCCGGATGCTGGTCGGCACCAAGGCCATCGCCACCTTGTCCACCGGCTATCTCAACGCACTCGACTACGCCAAGGCCAGGGTCCAGGGTGCCGACCTGACCCAGTCGGGGGACAAGACCGCTCCTCGGGTGACCATCACCCACCATCCGGACGTGCGCCGCTCGCTGATGACGCAGAAGTCAGCGGTCGAGGCGATGCGTTCCTTGATCCTGTACACCGCCTCCATCCAGGACCGGGTGGCCGAGGCTCACCACGATGGAACCAAAGACCCGGAGGCTGTCCGGGTCAACGACTTCCTGCTACCGATCGTCAAGGGCTACGGCTCCGAACGTTCCTGGACCCTGCTCGGCACCGAGTCGCTGCAGACGTTTGGCGGTTCCGGCTTCCTGTCCGACTACCCGATCGAGCAGTACCTCCGGGACGCCAAGATCGACACCCTGTACGAGGGCACCACCGCGATCCAGGGCCAGGACCTGTTCTTCCGCAAGATCGTCAAGGACCAGGGTCAGGCGCTCGGCTACCTCTCCGGACAAATCGCCCAGTTCCTCGCCAGCGAGGCCGGCAATGGCCAGCTGAAGGAGGAGCGCGGGCTGCTGCAGCAGGCGCTCGAGGATGTCGGCTCGATGGTCGGCACCATGATCAAGGACCTGCAGGCGGCCGCACCAGATGATCCCGAGGGCGATGTCCGCAACATTTACAAGGTCGGCCTGAACACCACCCGGCTGCTGATGGCACTCGGCGACGTGATCTGCGGCTGGCTGCTGCTCCGCGGCGCCGAGGTCGCCCTGACCGCGCTGAACGGCAACCTGCCGGCGGCCGAGAAATCCTTCTATCAGGGCACGGTCGCCTCCGCGCGCTGGTTCAGCCGGACCGTACTACCCAAGATCAGTGCCGAGCGGGCCATCGCCGAGGTCACCGACTGGTCGGTGATGGACCTGCCAGAAGAAGCGTTCTAAACATTCGCTCACCGGGGCCTGAGCATCGGCGCATAGAGGGGTCAGACTGTATTCATGAAGTTCTTGGAGATCGAGGGTCTCGGCAGGGTCAGCCGGGTCGGGTTAGGCACGTGGCAGTTCGGCTCCCGAGAGTGGGGATATGGCGCAGACTATGCCTCCGGCGCGGCCCGCGACATCGTGGTCAGGGCCCTAGAGCTCGGCGTCACCTTGTTCGATACCGCCGAGCTGTACGGCTTCGGGAAGAGTGAGCGAATACTGGGTGAGGCGCTCGGCCAGGACCGAGACCGAATGATCGTAGCCAGCAAGATCTTCCCGCTCGCCCCCTTCCCGCCGGTGATCAAGCGGCGGGCCCGCGGCAGTGCCCGTCGGCTGCAGCTGGAGCGGATACCGCTCTATCAGGTGCATCAGGCCAACCCGGTGGTGCCCGACTCGGTGATCATGCCCGGCATGCGTAACCTGCTGGTGGAGGGGCGGATCGGTGCCGTTGGTGTGTCGAACTACTCGCTGCGACGGTGGCGCTTGGCCGACGCTGCGCTCGGTCAGCCGGTGGTCAGCAATCAGGTGGCGTTCTCC
>JBBSQO010000066.1:0-8365 GCA_038244025.1 Propionibacteriales bacterium | reverse complement strand
TCCGGCCCCATTCCGATGACTTCCACGACTACCGCGGCTATGCCGGTCAGGTCTGCGGCGGGGTGCTCAAGCCGGGCGATGAGGTTCTGGTGCTGCCCAGCGGGTTCACCTCCCACATCGCTGGGATCGACCTTTACGACCAGCAGGTCGAGGAGGCGTTCCCGCCGATGTCGGTCACGGTGCGCCTGCAGGACGACCTTGACGTGTCCCGCGGTGACATGATCTGCCGGCCGCAGAATGCCCCCACGCCATCCCAGGACATCGACGCCATGGTGTGCTGGATGGCCAGCAAACCCCTACAACCACGCCAGAAACTGGCGATCAAGCACACCACCAGAATGGCTCGGGCCCTGGTCAAAGATGTGCAGTACCGACTCGACATCAACACCCTGCACCGCGATACAGATACCAAGCGGCTTGGGCTCAACGAGATCGGCCGAGTGCGGCTGCGGACGACCTCGCCGTTGTTCGTCGACCCCTATGAGAAGAACCGCGCGACCGGTTCCTTCATCCTGATTGACGAGGCCACCGGCGTCACCGTCGGCGCCGGCATGATCAATGCCTAATCTACTAATCCAGAGCGGTCATCGTGGAAACCAGGGCCGGGTAGACGCGGCTCCACTTTCCACGGTCATGGCTGAGAGATCGACGTGGGGGCCGACGCCTCAGCAGAGGTGATCGAGGATTTTCTGCACGGCATCGTCGACGCTCAGCTCGGTCGTATCTAGGGTGAGGTCCGCATCGTCCGGTATTTCGTAGGGCGAGGAAATTCCGGTGAAATCGTCAATTTCGCCTGCGCGGGCCCGGGCATAAAGACCCTTTCGGTCCCTGGCTTCGCAGACTCCGAGGGGGGTGGCAACGTGGATCAGCAGCAATCGTCCGTGCTTTTCGGCCTGCTCGCGCAGATAGGCCCGGGATTCGGCGAACGGGGCGATGGGCGCGGCGACAACTGTCCCACCATGCTGAGCGATGAGCCCCGCCACATAGCCGATCCGTCTGATGTTCATCTCCCTTGCGGCCCGGTCGAAGCCGAGACCCGCCGAGAGCATCTGGCGGACCTCATCGCCGTCGAGCAAGGTGACCGGACGCTCCTTCTCCAACTCGTCGGTCAGCGCGCGCGCGATGGTAGATTTTCCAGATCCAGACAAACCGGTGAGCAGTACCACCAGACCTTGGCCGCGCCCTTGCCGGGACCGGTGAAGCCGGCTGAGTTCGGTGAGCGATTCGCTCGGGTACAGGCGTTCAGCCTCGCGCCGCCAGGCCGACTCAAGCTCGGTGATTCGGAGCTGGGCCTCCGGCGGGCGCGTCGCGCTCACGTCGAACGTCTCATCCGCGCCGTAGCCGGACAGCACACGGGTGGTGAACTCTGTGAGCCGTGGGTCAATGTCGGCCGGAAACAGCCATTGCGGCTCGGCGCCGGGGGTCCATGGGACGACGACCGGAATAATCGCACGGTCATCGGGCCTCAGATTAGTTACCGCGCGGACCACGGCTGCACCCTCGACGGCCGCTCCGCTACTGCCGGGAGCCCGCCCGACCAGCGCGGCCCACAGCACGCACCGCGGAACGGATGTCGCAATTTTCTCGCGCACTCGTTCGAGGTCGTCCTTGCTGGGAATTTCAGTGAGAACTACGGCCAGCACACCGCCGGTGCCGGTGTGCTCGTGTTCGATCTGGTGTCGAATGGTCGCGGCGGGACGGCGCAATGCCTCATCCCAGGCGGCTCCGCGGCCGGCATGGAAGGGTCGGAGCTCCCGGGCCGAGACGAAAACATCGCCACCCGAGGGATGCGGGCTCAATGCGGCCAGCGGCGTGTTCTCAGGGTCGGTGACAATTGACGCGTCACCGCGGGTGCGGAGCCTATTCTCCACCGCTCCACCGAGAACAAGTTCCAGAATGTCCAGATCGGCGCCGGTGATGACAACGCCACGGCCCCCGAGAGACCCCGAACCATCGTTCATCCGTTTGGCTGTCTCCGCCCTTAAGAAATGGCTCACTCGTTCCAGCCAAGGTTGCGGGCCATCCGCTCAAGGACATTAAGCGTTGTGTCGTACTCGTCGGTTGAGATGTCCTGGGTGACCTGTTCGCGGCTGCGGGTGACGACCTCGCTGAGCCGGACGAAGGAGGTCGTTCCCAGATCGGTCAGCTGGTAGGTCTCGCCGTCGGCACTGACCCATTCGCTTTCGAGCAGCTCTTCCAAGTGCTCGGCCGAGGTCTCCTCCGACCCGGCATCCAGGAAGGGTGCGACGGCTTGGTCGAGCTCGGGTCGGATCGCCGGCCCGTCTCGGAGCACGTTCATCAGCTGCCATTGTCGGCGGGTGACGCCGTGCTCCTCGAGGGTGCCGTCGAACTGTTCGTTGATCAGGTCGTCGACGAGCTTCAGCCAGAATCCAATGGGACGTTGTGGTGCCATCACCCCACCGTACAAAAAAGTGCGAGCTTTGTCCCGCTCCCGGCTGAGCTGCCGGCGTCCACGGCCAGTCGCTCAGGGCCAATTGTTGAGAGGCCAGTCGCCGTAGCCACACTCCAGCATGATGGCGTGCAAGGAGTCGAACAGGCCGGTCGGGGCGGCGATGACGAGCAACTCGTCCGGTTCGGCACCGTTGATCCCCTCGATCCGCGCGCCGGCCTCGGTGGCGATCAGGCGACCGGCAGCCAGGTCCCAGGGTTTCAACCCGCGTTCGGCATAGGCATCGAGCTGTCCGCAGGCCACCGAGCACAGGTCGAGGGCGGCCGAGCCGTGCCGGCGGATGTCGCGCACCCGCGGCACCAGCTGGGCGATCTCCGCCGCCTGATGCGTCCGTACGTCCGCGCGATAGCCATAACCGACACCGACCAGCGCCGAGGCCGGACTGCGGCAGGCAGATGCCCAGATCGGCTGCCCATTGCGTTCGGCACCCTGCCCGGAGATGGCGGTGTAGGTGTCATTGGTCATCGGGTCATGCACGACACCGGCAACAACGTGGCCATTCACCTCGGCTGCAATTGACACGGCAAACCGGGGGATGCCATAGAGATAGTTCACGGTGCCGTCAATCGGGTCGACCACCCAGGTGACGCCCGAGGTGCCGCAAACCTCGTCACCCTCTTCACCGACAAACCCGTCGCTGGGGCGGCTGGAAAGAATCCGCTCCCGGATCACCTGCTCGGCTGCCAGATCGGCGGCGGTGACCACGTCGGTGGGGCTGGACTTGGTGGCGGCAACCTCGACCGTGCCGAGTCGTCGTTCCTTGATCAACGCACCCGCTTCGAGGGCGACAGTGCGGGCCAGAGCCAACAGATCAGCGGCGTTGCTCATGGGTGCCTACCTCGGCCAGCTGGTTGGGGTCTTGGTCTCTGTCCTACTCTTCCATAGCCCGTCATCGGGCCCGTAGGCCTCGTCTCATGATCATGGTGTGGTAAGTCTTGATTCCTATCTGGGCAGGGATCCGAGCGCCCGCTCGGTTTCCGTGACCGTCTGCTCCGTCTCGGCCAACGTCGCGCGCGACGCTCGAAGCTCGTCCTCTGCTGACTGCGCGCGTTCGCGCGCTTGGCGCTCGCTCGACGCAACCTCGTCCAGCTGGGACCGTAGATCGGCCAGCTGTGCAGCCAGCTGGTCGGCGAGCGAGGCGGCCTTTTGGGCGCCGGCTTCGGCGGCCGAGGCAGCGTCCTCCGCTTGCTGGTGGGCCACCCGTGCTTCCGCAACCTCGGTCTGGGCCTGCTCCAGTTCGGCGGCATCAGCACCGGTCTCGCCCGGGTCGTCCGGCGCGGTGGCGGGCTCGTCCGGCGAGGTAGCCGGCTCGACCGGCGTCCCAGCGAAGAGATCGATCGGCCCGAAACCGCCATAGCTGGTCGTCCTGGTTAACACCCCGGCGCGGACCGCCTCGGCCACACCGGGGTCGGCCAGCGCGGCCTGCAAGGTTTGCGCCACCTCCTGCCGGTTGGCTTCGGTTGCTGACTCACCGTGGTCTGCGGCCAGCTCGGCGGCTCGCCGGCTGAGGCCATGGACGGCGGCATTGCGATCCGCCGACAACCGGCGGATGTCCGGCCCGGACAGCTGCCTGCTTGCCTCGGTCAGGGCAGTACCGAGATCGAGCAGCGCTTGCAGGTCCCCGGCGGAGTCCCGAGCCAGCAGGTTGACCAACCAGGCCGACTTGGTCGGTTTGCGCAGCTCGCCGATGGCCTTGGCGAGCGTACGATCACCAGCCTGCCGCGCCTCTTTGACCCGCTCGGCGCGGCGGCTGACGAACTCCTCCGGGCCGATGCCGTACAGGTCATCGGTGGCAGCGGCGAGGTCCATGAGATCCATGGTGCCGGATCACGGCCGGCCACACCATCACATCCGCTGCAGCAGCACCCCGTCGGTCGGCAGCGCCGGCAGCTTGTCCAGCCGGATGCTGAGGTCCTGGGCCGGCAGCCGGTAGGGAAAGCCGCTCAGCAGCTTGATCATGGTCATCATGGCTGCCATGGTCAGTGGTTCGCCGGGGCATCGATGGCTGGTCTCATAGTCACCTGCGCCCTGGGCCACCAGGGTGAACGGCGGCGGTTCGGCGGTGAACCGTTCGGGGTCAAAGCTGTGCGGACTGCTCCAGATCCGGTGATCATGCAGGGACCCGTAGATGTCGAACAGCAGCCAGGTCCCGGGGGGGAACTGGTGGGACTCCCAGTCAATGAGCTCGGTCGTCCGTGCTCCCATCAGCGGGAAGAACGGGTAGTACCGGCGTACCTCCTGGACAAATCCGGTCAGATGCTCGTAGTCACCGGAGCCGAACTCCTGCCGCCAGCGGGGATGCCGGGCCATGGCATGGACGGCGAAGACGATGAACCGGCTGATGGCCACGATCGGCCGCAGCACGTTCAGCAGCTCCACTGCCGCGATGTCCCGGGAGAGACGGCCGCGATCCTCTTCGTGGAAGGCGATGATCTGCGCCATCGTCCGGGCGGTGGAATCGGCCTCCGCCGCGCCTTCGGCTCGGACGGCGTCGATCATCTCGGCGGCCCAGGACTCTGCTCCCTGCCTACGCCGGGCCCGGGCAAACCAGTTGGCCGGTCCCATCAAGCCGGCCTCGTCCACCATGGCGGACAGCTCGCCGGTCATCCGGTCAACCGTCTCCTGGTCCTCCGGCAGGCCGCACCAGCGCAGTCCGGCAATGGTCAGCAGCCGATTCATCAGCGGGTACAGCTGCCGGGTCTCACCGCGAACCCATCCATCGGCGGTGTCCAGCCAGATCTTGTCCAGCCCATGGTCGAAGTCGCGGATCACGTCCAGACCCGCCAGGGCCATGAACATCTGTTTCCGGTTCTCGTGCGCGTCGCCCTCCAGTGACTGGACACTGCCCTCATCCTGGAGCAGGTGCAGTGCCGACTTCGGCAACGCTCCCTGTCGGGACAGTCCGCCACCGCCATAGAACAGCCGAGCGGCTTCCTTGCCCCGCAGGCAGACCACCTTACGACCCATCATCCGGGTGCTGAAGACATCGCTGTCCAGCGCCTCGAACTGCTTGGACATGAACAAATATCCCTCGCGCAGCAGGGCGACCGAGCTGTCCGGTGCCTTGGTCGACGGCAGCTGCGGCGAGGTTGCCGGCTCTTGGTGGTCACCGATGTGCGGCGCGGTCGGGTGGGTCACGAACTGGTCTCCTCTTCGGGAACCGCATCCCGCTGCCCGAGTACCTCACGCAATGTCGTCAAAATCCGGGCCAGCGAGCGGGACACCTGCATCTGGGTCATCCCCATCGCGGTGGCAATTTCCTGTTGGGTCTGTTCTTCATAGAACCGTAGCAGGATCATCTGGCGGTCCTGCGGACTGAGGTCCCGGCAGGCCTGGGAAATCACGGCCCGTGCTTCAGCGGCCTCGAAGCCGAGCGGCAGCTCACTGAGCGAGTCGAAGGGATAACGGCCCGAGGGCGATGGCCCGTCCAGGGACAACGGATGGAAACAGCTGCGGGCAGCCTCGGCCTGTTTCACCTGTTCAGGGTCCACGCCCATTCGACCGGCGATCTCTGCCTGGGTGGGCGCCCGGTTCAGGGTCTGCAGGAGTGCTGAGCGGGTTTGCTCGACCTGTTTTTGGAGTTCCTGGATGCGTCGTGGTGGCCGGATCATCCAGCCATGGTCACGGAAATGCTTCTTCAGCATGCCGGTCATGGTGGGCACCGCAAAAGAGAGGAAATCACCCTGCTGGGGGTCGTAACGTCGAGAGGCCTCCACCAACCCCAGCCGGGCGACCTGAATCAGGTCCTGCAAGTCCTCACCACGTTCGCGATAGCGGTAGGCCACCGAGGACGCGGCATGAAGATGGTCCAGCACGATCTTTTCCCGGCCGCTGCCGTCGGCGGCTGGGGTGAGGGTTGAGATCCCGACGTTGGTTGGACCACCTTGGTTGCCAGAACCTGCCTGATTGGCGGACCTAGATCGTTGGAGCCGGCTCGCACGGCTCAATTTCGTTGGCGCCTGCGTCGTCGTTGGGCTAGACATTTCCAACACCTCTTCAACAGAAGAGCCGTGGCAGTCTGCTCAACCACAGGTGCAAGCCAACCACGTATCGATGGTCCTGACAAGGGCTCGCGGCAGCTATGCAGTGGCTCCTTGGATGGAGATGGCCTGGATGGAGATGGCTTGGATGGAGGTGGCTTGTGTGGAGATGGCGAGATGGGGTAACGGAGTATCCATGGTTGGTCGGCCATCAGCCGCAGAAGAAACCAGCTCAAGAAGAAACGAGCTCAGAAGAAAGAGGAGACGTCATGAGGGCACTCACCTGGCAAGGTAAGCGGTCCGTCAGTGTGGAAAGCGTGCCTGATCCGGTCCTGCTGGAGGATACCGATGCGATCGTGCGGATCAGCTCGACGGCCATCTGCGGCTCTGACCTCCACGTGTACGAAATACTCGGGCCGTACATGACCAAGGGCGACGTGCTGGGGCATGAGGCGATGGGTGTGGTGGAGCAGGTCGGCTCGGCCGTACAGAACCTGCAGGTCGGAGATCGCGTGGTCATGCCGTTCAACATCGCCTGCGGCCGGTGCTTCATGTGTGACCAAGGGCTGCAGTCACAATGCGAAACCACCCAGGTCCGCGACTACGGCACCGGGGCGGCATTGTTCGGCTACTCGGCATTGTACGGCGCCGTGCCGGGTGGACAGGCGGAGCTACTGCGGGTGCCGTACGCGGATTATGGCCCGGTCAAGGTGGGGTCGGATCTGCCGGATGAGCGTTACCTGTTCCTTTCCGACATCATCCCCACCGCCTGGCAGGCCGTCCAGTACGCGGCCGCGCCAATGGGCGGCACGCTGGCCATTCTCGGCTTGGGTCCGGTCGGACAGCTGGCGGCCCGGATCGGCCGGTTCCTTGGGCACACAGTGATTGGCGTGGATCCGGTACCGGAACGCCGGGCAATGGCCGCTCGCCATGACATCCAGACCATTGACCTTGATCGTGACGTGCTTGATCAGCTCCGCGCGCTGACCGATGGGCGGGGTCCGGACGCGGTGGTGGAGGCGGTCGGGATGGAGGCCCATGGCTCGCCTGGTGCCCACCTGGCCCAGTCCGCCGTCGGCATCCTGCCGGATGCGGCGGCAAAGAAACTGATGAACACAGCCGGTGTGGATCGGCTAGCCGCTCTCAAGCTGGCCATCCGGGCGGTGCGCCGGGGCGGCACCGTGTCGATCAGCGGCGTCTACGGGGGCGAGGTCGACCCGCTGCCGATGAAGGAAATGTTCGACAAGCAGATCCAGATCCGGATGGGCCAGTGCAACGTCCGGCGCTGGATCGATGACCTGCTGCCGTTGGTGGAGGACAGCCGCGATCCACTCGGGCTGGATGATCTCGTCACTCACCGGGTGCCCCTGGAGCAGGCGCCGGAGGCGTACCGGATGTTCCAGCAGAAGAAGGACGGTTGCATCAAGGTCGTGCTGCACCCCTGACCATCAAGTTTGTCGCGACCATGGCACCGCAGGCTCGGGGGCATCCCTTCCTGCCCTCCGCCCTCGTTCCTCGGTCGGGGTACCGGACCGTACTGTGGGAAGTCATCTGCTAGCCGTGCTCGGCCGCCGTGCGGGCGGAGGACGACACGCAGTGAGCTGATCGACCGGAACCAGCAACCGTAACAGAATTCATCCGAAACCGGGACTGGACTGTCGGATGCTTCGGTAGAATAGAATCAGACCATGAGGAAGAGGGGCCGGCATGGCTGCCGAGTTCAACATCGAGGTGCGTTGGCCTGACCTGTTCGAGCCTCTGAGCGCTGATCAGCGGCGCTCCATCGTCAACACCTTCGCGAGTAGCTGGCACGAGGGCTGGGTCCCCAACCGGGCCGACGTAGAGGACCTGATCGCCTTGGAGCGGGGGCTGATCGACGATGCTGAGTACGACCGTCGTACCGATGCGGCGATCG
>JBBSQO010000065.1:0-8404 GCA_038244025.1 Propionibacteriales bacterium | reverse complement strand
GGGCAGGGGCGCCCCGAGATCGATGGCCGCAACGATGGTGAACCCGTCAAAGAGCGAGATCACCGTGAAGCCGACATGGTCGACGTACCCGGTGCGCCACTGCGGCGGTCGCTGAAGAAGGCTGCGACGCGCCTGTGCTCCTCGAAGGGCGGTGTAGGCGCCCAGCACTGTGAGGAGGAAGAACGTGACGCGCTGCCCCGCCGTCAGCACGGCCCAGTCGTAGGACACGACCAGCACCACCAGGACAGACATTGCGATGACAGCGAAGAAGTAGACGCGGAAGACGACGGTCCGGTGGGAGGCCGGTGGCCGCAGCACGATGCATCCGAACACCAAGGCAACCATTCCCGCGAGAGCGTGGGCAAGAATCAGGATCATGTGAATCATCGAGAGCTCCTAGGTTCGACTGAACCCACAACATACCACTGTTAAGTTGCCAATGGTAGGATGAGTCTATGACGGACTCCTACCACCACGGTGATCTCCGCGAAGCCGTCCTGCGGCGCGCCGTCGAGGTCATCGCCGATGGAGGACCTGAAGCGTTGAGTCTTCGCTCACTCGCCGCTGACCTCGGCGTGAGCCACACGGCTCCGCGCCACCACTTCGGCGACCGAAGAGGCGTGCTCACGGCCGTCGCCGCGGATGGCTTCTCAGCACTCGCCGACCGGCTGTCGGTCCTCCGTCGTGCAGGGGGCTCGTTCTTGGATCAAGGCGTGGCGTATGTGGAGTTCGCCCTCGCACATCCCGCACACTTCCATGTCATGTTCAACCCGTCCCTGTTGGACGAGGACAACGACGACCTTCTGGCCGCTCGATCATTGGCTTTCGCGGAACTGCGCGTCGGCGTCGACACCGTAGGCGACGGACGGGGTCAAGAAGACGCGGCCGCAGCCGTAGTCGCGGCATGGGGACTGGCGCACGGCATCGCGACCCTGGCACTCACAGGCAACCTCGATGCGTCAGACCTACGGCATCTCATTGCAGGCGGCGACCTGGCCGACATCACCCGGCGCAGCGCTGCGCTGCTGTACGGACCGCGGCCCGACGATGAAACCGATGACGATGGTGCTCATCACTGACGGACGGCAGCTCACAAACGACCGTTTCTGGAGACTTCCTGGGCTGGAACGGTACGGCGGGCCGTTGCTTTTCAGGGCTCCGGCGTGGGCCGGTCAGGCGGGTTGGTAGCGCAGCAGCACAACGCCCTGATGTGAAGGCTTGGGTGTCGATGAAGGTGAGGTCGCAGGACTCAGTTGCGTCACCGTCGAAGAGTCTCCGGCGCTGCCTGTCCCGAAAGGCGCTCAACAAGAATGGTGATCATCGGCCCAGCTGGACTGGCGACCAGCGGGTGCTCCGGGGAGGAGGTCGTCAGCGAGGGGACTGCGCGGCAGCATAGGCAGCCGGGGTGCGGCCGATGGCCGCCTGGAAGTCCCGCGTCAGGTGGGCCTGGTCGGCGTAGCCGAGGTCAGCAGCCAGGGCTGCCCACGACACCTGGGCGCCATCGCGTACGGCCTCGGCCGCGTCCAGCAGCCGATAGCGGCGGAGCACCCAGGTGGGTGAGACGCCGGCGTACTCACGGAACATCCGCTGCAGGGTGCGGGGGCCGAAGCCCGAGCCGACGGACAGGTCCTGGAGCCGTCGAAGCGTTCGGTCAGTCTCGGCCAGCCGGGCCAGCCCGGCCACCTCCCGGGCCTGGCGAACCCGGTCAGGGTCCGTGTCGGCGATCACCGTCTCCAGCGCCTGCCGCAAGGCCGCGACGCGGGCGGGCTGATCCGACGCCGCGCAGACCTCCATGATCAGCTTCGGCTCGTCGACCCGCAGCGCCCGCCCGATCGGGGCCACCTGATCGGTCCACCTCACCGCGGCATCGGCGAGTAAGGCCCCCAGGCCGCCGGGTGTCGTCATCGCGGCCACCGTCCAGCCGCGCCCGGTCAGGGTCCGTACGGACAGGCTTCGACTCACCCCGTAGCAGCACGCCTCCAGTTGGCCAGCTGTCGGGGCTAGCGCATCGGCGTGACCTACGCTGAGGTTGGCGCCGGGGTGAGTGAGTACCTGCTGGCGGTGTCGGCCTCCGGCTGGCAGGTCCCACTCCACGGCCCAGAACCGGTCCACCAGGCCCGCCAGCGTAGGGGTGGGCGGGTATCGGGTCAACCGGATCCGCTCCCGCAGCAGCCACGGATCGAGAATCCCGCGGCTGTCCCGCTCCACCGGCTCCGGCTCCCATCCGCCCATGGCGAGATCCTAGCCACCATGGCTGACGCGAATCTTCAATCCGGTGGCCAGCCGGGGCCGATACGGTCGGTGATATGACTACCTCAACCACACAGAACGCCGACCTCCTGCGGGCCGTACTGAGCGATCTCGCAGTCCTGGTGGACGGGATCGCCAATGATCAGCTGCACGATCCGACGCCCTGCACCGACTACGACGTCGAGCAGCTGCGCAACCACGTGCTCGGCTGGCTGACCAACTTCGCCGCCGGCTTCGCCGACCCAGACGGACAGGCGCCACTGGCTAGCGTCGAGGACTATCACGCTCCTGTGGATGCCGCCGGTACGGTCCGCTCTGCTGCCGATCAGCTCGATCGGGCCCTGCGCGACGGCGCGGCCAGCCGGTCACTGCGGCTCGGGGAGAGTGCCATGCCCGGTGAGCTGGCACTCGGCATGATCCTCTGGGAGTACCAGGTGCATGGCTGGGATCTGGCCCGGGCCACCGGACAGGACTGGTCGCCACCGCCGGCAGCAGCACAGGCATCACTGGAGTTCGCCCCCGGGATGCTGACCGAGGACTATCAGGGCGAAGGTAAGACATTCGGCCCTCAGGTCGACGTGTCCGACAGCGCGCCGCCGCTGGATCGGCTGATCGGCCTCTCCGGCCGCGATCCGAACTGGTCTGCTGGGTAGTTGCCGGGCCCAGAAATCTGGGCTCGACTTCCCAGCTGGGTGCCGAGCGGTCGGGCTCGTCTCGCTCGTCTCGCTCGTTGAGCCAACCAGGCCAGAATCGGTCGAATCAGCCACATTTGCTCGACCAGCGGAGAAGGGGAGTGCTCGCCTTCGCTGCGCAGCGGCGTCGTCCTGACCAAACTGCCCTTAGGCTTGCCCTATGGCAGTGGCTGTACGGGTGATCCCATGTCTTGATGTCCAGGCCGGCCGGGTCGTCAAGGGAGTGAACTTCACCTCCCTTCGCGACGCCGGTGACCCGGTCGCGCTGGCCGCCGCCTATGACGCTGAGGGGGCCGATGAGCTCACCTTCCTGGATATCTCCGCCTCTGTCGAGGGCCGCGAGACGACGTTGGATGTGGTCCGCCGGACGGCCGAGTCGGTCTTCATCCCGCTCACTGTCGGTGGCGGCGTCAGTTCGGTGGCTGATGTCGATGCGCTACTGCGGGCGGGAGCGGACAAGGTGGCGATCAACACCGGGGCGATCCGCCGGCCCGAGGTGATCAAGGAGATTGCCCAGCGGTTCGGCAACCAGGTGCTGGTGCTGTCGGTGGATGCCCGGCGGGAGAAGGGCATGCCGTCCGGTTTCGGCGTGACCACTCACGGCGGTCGCCAGAGCGCTAACCTCGATGCCGTCAGGTGGGCGAAGCTGGGCGCAGATCTAGGGGTGGGCGAGATCCTGCTCAACTCAATGGATGCCGACGGCACCACCTCCGGCTTCGATCTGGAGATGATCGCAGCGGTCCGCACTGCTGTCCCGGTGCCGCTGATCGCGTCCGGGGGAGCGGGCCGGTCAGCCGATTTCGTGGCGGCTGTCCGGGCCGGCGCCGATGCGGTCCTGGCCGCCAGTGTCTTCCACTTTGGTACCTTGCAGATTCGACAGGTGAAGTCGGCGCTGCGGGCGGCCGGATTCGAGGTTCGGACCGAGGAGGACGCAGATGCAGGCATGGCTGCCGTACTCGAGCGTTGAGGAGGCTGCCCGACGACTGGGCGGTATCCCCGAAAGTGTCGAGGTGGACTGTTATGAAGGCCCAGGCCATCCGTTGCCGGCGTCCATTGCCGAGGTGGAGTTCTATGTGGTGCCGTACCTGAGCGGCACCAAGGCACTGTCCCGGGTCGGTGAGATGTCCAGCCTCAAGGTGCTGCAGACCCAGACCGCCGGGGTCGAAGACGTCCTCCCGCTGGTGCCCGCCGGCGTCACTCTGTGCAATGCCAGCGGCGTGCATGACGCCAGTACGGCCGAGCTGGCGATTGCCCTCGCCCTGGCTAGCGGTCGGCATCTGGATGACTTCGCCCGGCAGCAGGCCACCGGGACCTGGCAGGCCATTTCGGGCAGTGCGCTGGCCGACAAGCGAGTGCTGATCATCGGCTACGGCCGGATCGGTGCGGCCATCGAGCGCCGGCTGCAGGGTTTCGAGGTGGCCTCGGTGACCCGGGTCGCGCGTTCGGCAAGGACCGGCGAGCCAGGGGTGCGGGCCAGCACCGAGCTCGCCGAGCTGCTGCCGGCGGCCGATGTGGTGATCATGGTTGCCCCGCTGACCGCGGAGACCGACCGGATGATGGATGGCCGGCTGCTGGCCCGGATGCCGGATGGTGCGTTGCTGGTCAATGTTGGTCGCGGCCGGCTCATCGACACCGACGCGCTGGTGGCCGAAACCCGCAGTGGCCGGATTCGGGCCGCCCTCGACGTCACCGATCCCGAACCATTGCCGCCGGAGCACCCGCTCTGGAGCTCACCAGGAGTGTTGATCACCCCGCACGTCGGCGGGGACAGCTCTGCCTTCTTTCCCCGACGGGACCGGCTGGTTGCCGCCCAGCTTCGCCGTTATGCCCAAGGCCTGCCACTGGAGAATGTGATCCGATGAATACCCCAGACCCTGATCAGGCCGTACCTACCCAGGCCGTACCCAGTCAGAACGGAGGGCCCGACCATAACTCCACGTCTGAAGGACAGCAAGGCGATCCGAACTGCCTGTTCTGCAAGATCGTCACTGGTGAGATCCCGAGCCGGATCGTCTACCAAGATCAAGACGCGTTGGCCTTCCTGGACATCGGTCCCTTCCACCGCGGGCATTCGCTGGTCATCCCGAAACGGCATGTCGCCGACCTGCTGACCGTTCCGGCCAGCCTGCCGGAGATCGCCCCGGCCATCGATGCCACGGCTCGGCTGCTGGTCGACCGGCTGGATGCCGATGGGCTGAATCTGTTGTCCTCAGTCGGGGAGGTGGCCGGCCAGGAGGTCTTTCACTTTCACGTTCACCTGATTCCCCGCTATGCCAACACTCCGGGGTTGTGGTCGCTGATCGGCCCGAAGCCAGCAGCGGAGGAATCCGAGCTCGATGCGGTGCTGGCCCAGGTTACGGGTGGCCAAGCCACGGGTAGCGCGTGACGAAGGCACCACAGACTGCCGTCGCTGCTGACCGGCCGGCAACCGGCCGGACTGTCATCCAGGCGATGATTGAGCATGCGCCGCCGTTCGTGGTGGCGGTGCTGATCTTGCCGTTCATCATTGCCTACGGTCATGCCTGGCCGTGGCGGCCGTCGACTATTGATCTTCAGGTTTATCTCTATGCGGTCAATGACATGCTGGCCGGCAAGGACATCTACCTCACCCAGACACCGTTTTGGAACCTGTACTTCATCTACCCGCCGATTGCCGCCGTGCTGATGGTGCCGCTGGCCATCGGGCCGTACTGGATGTGGCAGCTGATCTGGACCGCAGTGCTGATCTGGGCCCAGCAGTCGGTGCTGCGCCGCTGTGGCGTACCGCGAGGCTGGAAGCTCGCGCTGCTCGGCATCGCCCTGGTGGTTGCCGTCGAACCGATCCGCACCACGCTTGGTTATGGCCAGGTCAACACCGTGCTGATGGCCTTCGTGGTGGCCGACCTGTTGCCGGATCGGCCGGGGGAGAGGCGGCTGATTCCGCGCGGCAGCCTGATCGGCCTGGCCGCGGCGATCAAGCTGACGCCGGCTCTGTTCGTGGTGTTCTGTTTGCTGCTGGGTAAGAGGAAAGTCGCCTGGACCTCGATCGCCTCCTTCGCCGGGTTCACGCTGATCGGGGCAATCTTCCAGTGGCACCAGACTCTTGCGTTCTGGGGCGGGCTGGCGGGCGGCAAGACCCGTACCGCCTCACCGCGCTATGTCGGCAACCAGTCCCTGCTGGGCGTTGTCTACCGGCTCGCCGGCTCGTCGGTTACCACCACCGTGATCGGGATGGGCGTTGCCGCGGTGGTGGCGTTGCTGAGTACAGTGGTCGCGGCCCACTGGTGGCGACAGGGGGAGAAGGTCTTCGCGATCGGGCTGGTGGGGCTGGCCACCTGCCTGGCCTCCCCGTTGTCCTGGACCCACCACTATGTCTGGATCGTACCGATGGGAGTGGCCGTGCTGACCAGCCGCCGGCTGCCCGGCTGGGCGAGGGCAGTGGGTCAGGCCTGGGTGCTGTGGGTCTGCCTCTGCCTGCCGCTGGCCGTGCTGCCGTACGGTGGAAACAAGGAGCTTGGCTACAGCTTCTTCCAGCAGATCATCGCGAACCTCGGCCCTGTTCTGGGTGTCATCTTGCTGGCTGGCTTGGCGATGCGGCTGGTCTCGCCAGCCAGAGCACGGGCGCCGCACCCGGTGGGTGCCGGATAGGTCCTGGGTCGGATAGTTCCTGGGCCGGATAGATTATCCCCATGGCCACCAAGACACCGACACCGCAGACATCCCCATCCAGCGTGAAGGGGCCCAGCACCGCCCAGCAGCCGTCAGAGCAGCGCATGCCGCCCGCTGCGGCGGCGGGAACCGATATCAAGCCACGCTCCCGGGTGGTGACCGACGGGCTCGAGGCCACCGCCGCCCGCGGTATGCTGCGGGCCGTCGGGATGGGGGACGACGACTTCGCCAAGCCCCAGATCGGGGTCGCGTCCAGCTGGAACGAGATCACTCCCTGCAACCTGTCCCTGGACCGGCTGGCCAAGGCCGTCAAGGACGGCGTCCACGCCGCCGGCGGGTACCCGCTGGAGTTCGGCACCATCTCGGTCTCGGACGGCATCTCGATGGGGCATGAGGGGATGCACTACTCTCTGGTCAGCCGGGAGGTCATCGCCGACTCGGTCGAGACGGTGATGCAGGCCGAGCGGCTCGATGGCAGCGTGCTGCTGGCCGGTTGTGACAAGTCGCTGCCGGGCATGCTGATGGCCGCGGCCCGCTTGGACCTGGCCTCGGTCTTTCTCTATGCCGGCACCATCATGCCTGGCCGGGTCGGGGACAAGGACGTCACCATCATCGATGCCTTCGAGGCGGTGGGTGCCTGTGTCAAGGGCCTGATCAGCCGGGCCGACGTGGACGAGATCGAACGGGCCATCTGCCCGGGTGAAGGTGCCTGTGGCGGCATGTACACCGCAAACACGATGGCCAGTGCCGCCGAGGCGCTCGGGATGGCGCTGCCTGGCTCCTCCTCACCGCCCGCCGTCGACCGGCGCCGCGATGGTTTTGCTCGCAAGAGCGGTGAGGCCGTCGTCCAGCTGCTGCGAGCCGGTATCACCGCCCGGCAGATCATGACCAAGGAAGCCTTCGAGAACGCCATCGCGGTCACCATGGCCTTCGGCGGCTCGACCAATGCGGTGCTGCACCTGCTGGCCATTGCCAGTGAGGCTGAGGTGAACCTGACCCTGGACGACTTCGTCCGGGTCGGCAAGACCGTCCCGCACCTAGGGGACCTGAAACCGTTCGGCCGGTATGTGATGAACGATGTGGACCGAGTCGGTGGCGTCCCGGTGGTGATGAAGGCGCTGCTGGATGCGGGACTGCTGCACGGTGACTGCCTGACGGTGACCGGCATGACGATGGCCGAGAACCTGGCCCACATCGCACCGCCGGACATCGACGGCACCATCATCCGCGCCCTCGACAACCCGATCCACCCCACCGGGGGCATCACGATCCTGCACGGCAGCCTCGCTCCGGAGGGTGCGGTGGTCAAGAGCGCCGGCTTCGACACCGACATCTGGCGGGGCACCGCTCGGGTGTTCGACGGCGAGCGGGCGGCGATGGACGCCCTCGAGGACGGGACGGTCGCCGCGGGCGACGTCGTGGTGATCCGCTACGAGGGGCCCAAGGGCGGCCCCGGGATGCGCGAGATGCTGGCCATCACCAGCGCCATCAAGGGCGCCGGGCTCGGCAAGGACGTCCTGCTGCTCACCGACGGGCGGTTCTCCGGCGGCACGACTGGGCTGTGCATCGGGCACGTCGCCCCCGAGGCCGCGCACGGCGGGCCGATCGCACTGGTGCGCGACGGTGACCCGATCGTGCTGGACCTCGCGGCACGGACCCTCGACCTGCTGGTGGACTCCGACGAACTCGCGCGCCGCCGCGCCGAGTGGGCTCCGCCCGAGCCCGCGCTGCGCACCGGGGTGCTGCGCAAGTACGCCCGTCTCGTCGGCTCGGCTGCCCAGGGTGCCGTCTGCTGACCCGCCCTCAGCACGTGG
>JBBSQO010000064.1:0-8440 GCA_038244025.1 Propionibacteriales bacterium | reverse complement strand
TTCCGTGCCGAGCCGTAGTCGTACGTTGCAGACCGTCGTCGTACGTTGCAGATTCTCGAGAGTCTGCAAAGCCGACCAGGGTCTGCAAACAAGGTGAGTCACCAACGGCACGCACCCGGTTAGTCGTGGACTGCGGCCAAAAGTTCTCACGACTCGCTCGAACAGACGTTTGATTCTGTCGGCGGTCTTCTCTAGATTAGTGACCATGGCAGACAAGAATCCGGCAGGCCCGACCGATCGCCGCTCACCGGCATCAGGCAGCAAGAAGGCAACAGGCGTCAAGGCGGCAACAGGCAGCACGAAGACAGCGGGCAGCAAGAAGCCACCCCTGCGGAAGGCACCGGCGAAGTCTCTGACCAAACCGGCCACCGCGACCCGTCGAGGCCGTCCCAGCAACAAGGATATCGAGGCCCAGCTCGGCATCAGCTCGGTCAGCGCGCTGCCGGACGGCCCCACCGACCGACATGGCCTCACGCCGCGGCAGCGACGCATCCTTGAGGTCATCCGGGACGCGGTCGAGTCTCGAGGCTATCCCCCGAGTATTCGGGAGATGGGCAAGGAGGCAGGCCTGGCCAGCTCGTCCAGTGTGGCGCACCAGCTCAAGGTCCTCGAGCAAAAGGGCTTCCTGCGCCGGGACCCGAACCGCCCCCGCGCGCTCGAGGTGTTGCTGCCCGATGAAGGCAGACACGCCGCACAGCCGATGGATCCGGTGGCCACCTCGTTCGATGAGACGGGCCTCAACGACGCCCATCCGGCCGCCGTCAATGTTCCGGTCGTCGGCCGGATTGCCGCCGGTGGACCGATTCTCGCCGAGGAGCGAATCGAGGATGTCTTCCCCCTGCCCAAGCAGCTCGTCGGTGACGGGACGCTGTTTTTGCTCGAGGTCAGTGGCGACTCGATGATCGAGGCGGCCATCTGCGACGGCGACTGGGTGGTCGTCCGCCAGCAAGCAGACGCAAACAACGGCGATATCGTCGCTGCCTTGTTGGACACCGAGGCCACGGTTAAGACATTCAAGCGCGACGGCAAGCAGGTGTGGCTGCTCCCGCACAACGCTGCCTACGACCCAATCGACGGCAACCATGCCTCCATCCTGGGCAAGGTGGTCGCCGTGCTGCGCCGCGTCTGAGCACGCCCAGGTGCTGCTGCCATACAGATCGTCGACACCGTGGAGGAGAGGCCCAAAGACATCTCCCGCCCTCCCGCATGGGAGGACTGTCCGGGGCTGGTTCAGCGGCCGGAGGGCTGGTTCAGCCGCCGGAGGGCTGCGATGGCCACCTCACGGTCGGTGGTTGCCCACATGGCGGGCATGGAGGATCTCAGGAACGAGCCGTAGCGTGCCGTCACCAGACGTGGGTCAAGCACCGCGACCACACCACGATCGCTGACCCGCCGGATCAACCGGCCAGATCCCTGAGCCAGCAGCAATGCGGCATGAGTAGCCGCGACGGCCATGAAACCGTTGCCGCCGCTTTCGGCGACCGCGCGTTGGCGGGCCAGCATCAACGGGTCGTCGGGCCGGGGAAAGGGGATCTTGTCGATGATCACCAGCTGGCAGGTCTCGCCTGGGACGTCGACCCCCTGCCACAGCGACAAGGTGCCGAACAAGCTGGCCGTCGGCTCGGAGATGAATCGTCGGGTGAGCTCGGACAGCTGGGCATCGCCCTGACACAAGGTCGTCATCTTCGGCAGTTGCTTGCGGACAAATGTCGCGGCTGCCTCCGCGTTGCGCCGGGAGGCAAACAGGCCAAGCGTCCGGCCGCCGGCGGCCCAGACGAGCTCGGCAATCTCGGCCAGGGTCCGCTCGGACAGGCCATCCCGGCTTGGTGGCGGCAACGCTTTGGCCAGGTAGAGAATCCCCTGTCGGCCGTAGTCGAACGGCGAGCCGACATCGAGGGCGCACCACGGGAGCTCAGCATCCTCGTCGCCCTTCTTCGAGCCGAGCTGGTCGGTATCGAAATCGCCCGTATCATTGCGCTCGGCCGGCGCCAGTCCGACCGCGGAGGCGATCGAGCTAAAGTCGCCGCCCAGCTTGAGCGTGGCCGACGTCAGCACCGTGGTGCACTCCGACAACACCCGGTCCCGCATTAGACCGGACACCGACAATGGCGAGACCTTGATCTCCCGTCCGAAGCGGTCCCTTTCCAGTACCCAGATCACGTCGTACGTCGACAGCGCAGCCATCCGTTCGGCGATGTCGAAGATTTCTTTCACCGCCGCCGCTGCCTGGCGGCGGTCCGGGTCCTTGTCATCCTTCGCCAGCACGCTGATCACCCGCCTGGACACGTCGCGAATCGCCGCGCAGGCCTGCACGGCGGCTGTCTCCGGGCGCTCGATCCGCTCCAGCGGCGCCTCGTCCAGTGCGCTCCGCAGCGTGTCCGCGGACTCGGTAAACTCCACTGCGAGCTCGTCCTCCAGCCACGTCATGGCGCGCTTCGCCGCCCGCTCGACCGCCTGCGGACTCAGCTCAGCCGACGCTGCCCCGGTCATCCGGGCCACCAGCTCATGAGCCTCATCGATGATCACCTTGGAGTGCTCGGGCAGGGCAGTGCCGCCGTGCAGGGCATCGATGGCCAACAGCGCATGGTTGGTCACCACCAGATCTGCGGTACGCGCCTCGTCTCGAGACTTCTCCACAAAACAGACATCGCCGTACGGGCAGCGCTGCACACCCAGACACTCCCGCACCGGGATGGAGACCTGCTGCCAGGCCCGCTCCCCATGGGTGGGCGCATCGTCGCGGTCTGCCATCCCACCGCCGGACAGCTCCTGCTCGGCCCACTCCCGCAATGCCACCACCTCCGCTCCGACCACCGACTCCGGCGACTGGTCGGTCTGTCGCAGGGTGGGAGCCAGCTCGTTGGCGCCAATGAGCGTCTCCTGGTTCTCAATCTGACCATCACGAACCCGCAACACACACGCATAGTTGGTCCGGCCCTTGAGGATGGCATGCCTGGGTCGCTTGCCGGTGACCTGCTGCACCGCGTCCAGGGCAGCGGGAATGTCGTTAGTGGCCAACTGTGCCTGCAGCGCCAGGGTGGCCGTTGCGATCACGATCCGATCGTGTGGGTCAGCGACCAGTGCCGTCAGTGCCGGTGCCAGATATCCCAGCGACTTTCCGGTTCCCGTGCCGGCTTGGACCAGCAGATGGCGGCCGGTCGCAAACGAGTCGCCGACCGCGGTCGACATCTGCAGCTGGCCGGGACGCTCGGAGCCGCCAATGTCGGCCACCGCGACGGCCAGCACGTCGGCTGCCGACACCGACACTTGTTTACCCCGGCCGGTGTCGGCATCGCCGGGTGCCTGAGTGGTCGGGTCTGCGGTCACCCGATCACGATAACCTGAGGCACCGACACACCGTCACGGAGCAACGGAGCCGAGCGCCTCCCGTACGTCGGCATCGGACACCTGGTAACCGCCCAGCTCACCGGCCAGATCGGGATGCACCCGGGCCAGCACCAGTGAACCGTGGGCGGTGTGCTCGACAGTGATGAACTCCCCCGCCTGATGGATCTTGTTGATCAGGTCACCGCGTTCGTACGGCAGCAACGCCCGCACCTCCACCTCCGGTGTCGGCAGCCGCGACTCGATCCGGCTGCGCAGCGCGTCAATCCCGGCACCGGTCCGCGCCGACACGATCGCCGCATCGGGATACTGGGTACGCAGCGTCGTCAACGCAGCCTCGCTGGCTGCATCGGCCTTGTTGATGACCATCAGCTCCGGCACGTCACCAGCACCGATGTCGGCCAGCACGCCGCCGACGGCACCGATCTGCATCAGCGGATCAGCGTCAGCTCCATCGACCACGTGGATCAGCAGGTCGGCCTGCGCGGACTCCTCCAAGGTAGAGGCGAAGGCCTCCACCAGGTCATGGGGCAGATGCCGGACGAAGCCGACCGTGTCGGTCAGGGTGAACACGCGCCCATCGGCAGCCTCCGCCCGGCGGGTGGTCGGATCGAGGGTGGCGAACAGCGCGTCCTCCACCAACACTCCAGCCCCGGTCAGCCGGTTCAGCACGCTCGACTTGCCGGCGTTGGTGTAGCCGACGATCGCCACCGACGGCACCTGGTGACGCCGGCGCTCGGCCCGCTTGTTCTCCCGGGTGCTGTCCATCTCCCGCAGCGAGGCGCGTAGCTTGGCGATCCGGCCGTTGAGCCGGCGCCGGTCCGTCTCCAGCTTGGTTTCACCTGGGCCGCGGCCCCCGATACCCCCACCGGCCGCACCGACCCGGCCACCGGCCTGCCGGGACAGGTTGCCACCCCAGCCACGCAGCCGCTGTTTCAGGTACTGCAACTGGGCCAGCTCCACCTGCGCCTTACCCTCAGCACTCTTGGCGTGCTGGGCGAAGATGTCCAGGATCAGCGCGGTCCGGTCGATCACCTTGACCTTGACCCGATCCTCAAGGTTCCGCAGCTGGACCGGGGCCAGCTCGCCATCACAGATCACCGTATCCGCGCCGGTGGCCACCACCACCTCGCGCACCTCATCCACCTTGCCGCGGCCGATGTAGGTCGCTGCGTCCGGACGGCTCCGCCGCTGGATCAGGCCCTCCAGCACCTGCGAGCCGGCAGTCTCGGCCAGCAACTTCAGTTCGGCCATCGCGTTCTCCGCATCGGCCTCACTGCCGGACGTCCAGACGCTGACCAGCACCACCCGCTCCAGCAGCAGCCGGCGATACTCCACCTCGGAGATGTCGGACAGTTCGGTCGACATCCCGGCCACCCGCTTGAGCGAGAGCCGGTCCAGCAGATCCTGTTGATCGCCGTCGTAGTCGTCAGACTCGGGATCGACCTGAGGCTGGTTGAGCGTTTGAGGGCCGGTGCGCTCGGGGACCAGGCCAAGGATGCCGTCGTCGTCGACAGCGGGATCATCGGTGTGTTCGGGCAATCCGTGTTGAGGCAATGTCATCGTGTCTCCACGATCTCACGGCAGCCCAAACCAGGCCAGCCAATTACGGTCGGATCCCCGCATCACGCTCACCTGTCAGGGTGCATCCGGGTCACGCCCCAGGCATCACAACCTCACCGTGACCGACGATCACCGCCGGCCCGCTCAGCCAGCTCTCGCCGGGGCCGAGCTCCACCTCAAGGCTGCCACCGGGTACGTCCACCTGCCAGGTCGAACCGGCGGACGTGATGGCCGCGAAGTGGGCGGCCGAGGCTGCCGCGGCGGCGACCGTCCCAGTGCCACACGACGGGGTCTCCCCCACACCGCGCTCGTACACCCGCATCGCGATGTGGTGATCGCCGAGCCGGCGGACGAACTCGCAGTTCACCCCGGCCGGGAACCGGTCGGCCGGTGACCACTGGGGGCTGCCGGCGAAGTTGAGCAGGTCGAGGTCCTCGACGAAGGAGACGGCATGCGGGTTACCCACGTCGACCGGAAGCGCTGGGTACACATCGCTGCCGATGGTCACCTCGACCTCCCTGGAGTCCACCTGCGCGGGGCCCATGCTGACCCGGAAGCCCCCGTCGTTGAGGACGATGGCATCCTTCAGCCCGGCCCGGGTGGCCACCTGGATCGCCGGGCCGCTGGCCAGCCCCTCGTCCAGCAGGTAACGGGCAAAGACCCGGACGCCGTTGCCACACATCTCGGCCACCGACCCGTCGGCGTTGCGATAGTCCATGAACCACAGCTCGGGATCGCCGTCCCATTCCTTGATGTGCCTGGCCTGGATGGCGCGGAGCAGGCCGTCGCCGCCGATCCCGGCGCGCCGGTCGCACAGGAACCGTACGTCACAGTCGCTGGGGTCCAGCATCCCGTGCCGGTCGGCCAGCAGCACGAAGTCGTTCAGGGTCCCGTGCCCCTTGGCAAACTTCCAGGTACGCATGAGGTCAGCCTTTCATCCTCGGCCTCGCGTCTGTGCAGCCCCGTCGGTCGCCGGACCGGTCAGCCCGGCCCGCTGGTCGGACCCGAGCCGTTGACCAGACTCCATCAGCGCCAGCGCGGTCTGCACCAGGTCGCCGGCCCGGGCATCCAGCCAGCTGATGCGCTGGTCGCGTCGAAACCAGCCTCCCTGCCGGCGCGCGAACTTCCGGGTGCCGGTGATGGTCTGCTGCCGCGCCTCCTCCTCGGTGATGTCGCCGGCCAAAAAGGACAGGATCTGGCGATACCCCAGCCCCCGGGATGCGGTCAACCCGTGGCGCAGTCCTCCCAGCTCCAGCTGGCGCACCTCAGCGACGATGCCCTGCCGCCACATCTGGTGCACCCGGGAGGCGATCCGCTCATCCAGCGCCGCCCGGGGCGCGTCCAGGCCGATCTGCAGCACGGCGGGCAAAACGTAGTCGAAGCCGGGCAGCGTGGCCGGGTACGGCTCACCGGTCAGGGTGATGACCTCCAGGGCGCGGATCACCCGGCGGGTGTTCTCCGGCTGGATCTCGGCGGCAGCAGCGGGATCAATGCGCCGTAGTCGTTCATACAGGACGGCAGTGCCGTGCTCGACGGCCTCGGTTTCCAGCTCGGCGCGCAGTGTGGCATCCGTACCGGGGAAGTTGAAGTCGTCCACAATGGCGCGCACGTACAGCGCCGAACCGCCGACCAGGATGGGCAGCACTCCGCGTTGCCGGCAGCCGGAGATGGCATCGCGGGCCAGCGTCTGGAAGTCAGCCACCGTCGCCGTCTCGGTGATGTCGAGGATGTCGATCAGATGATGTGGGATGCCGTCGCGCTCGGCCAGCGTCGGCTTGGCGGTGCCGATGTCCATCCCACGGTAGACCAGCATCGAGTCGGCGTTGACGATCTCGGCCGGAAACCCCGATCCGGCCAGCCACCTGGCCAGTGAGATGGCCAGCGCTGACTTGCCCAGCCCGGTCGCGCCAACCAGAACCACGGTCATGACTGCAGTTTGCTGCATCCTTGCGTGTTGACCCCGGCAGGGGGTAAAAAGGTTCCTGATCCGTGCCGTCCTAGAGAGAGGTACGGGTCCTGATGGTCAGACAGCGGCTGCCGGCCATCGGCCAACCAACAGGAGGCAACCATGGGAATCTTCGACAAGGCCAAGGACGCTCTGAACGAGCACAAGGATGACATCGGCCAACACAGCGACAAGCTCGATGGGGGCGTTGACAAGGGTGGCGACTTCGTCGATGACAAGACCGGCGGCAAGTACGCCGAGCAGGTGGACAAGGGTCAGGATTTTGCCAAGGACCAGCTCGGTGAACGGTCCGGTGGCGCGGAAGGCGCGAATCCTGCCGACCCCACCCAGCCGCCTGCCTGATAGAGCGGCTGCCACACTCAGCTGAAGGGCCGTCCTGCTCGGGGCGGCCCTTCGCTCCGCTCGCTCGCGGCTCTCCTGGACGGGATTGTCCCTGCGGCAGGCTGGCGAGTTAGGCCGACAAGCCGATCGCGCATCCCTGCGCAGGCGGAAGTGGCTCCGGAACCCCCAGCCGCGGCATCCCCAGCCCCACGGCCGCCGCGGCTTGGCGCTGCTGCCGGCCGGACCAGGCGTCGCCGCCCGGGGTCCGGTGCAGGTTGGTGATGCCGGCATCGGCGGTGAGGTGATGCGGTGCCGCATAGGTAATGACTGTCTCGGCCAGATCACCCGGACGCGGTCGCAGTGCCTCGTCGGCGGGAACGCTGACATGGACCAGCCGGTTGTCTCGTGCCCGGCCGGACATCCTGGCTGTCGCGGCATCCTTGCGGCCCTCACCGTCGGCGAACATCACCTCGACACTGGTGCCGACCAACCGTTGGTTCTGCTGCCAGGCAATGGCATTGACGCGCTCCACCAGTCGTTCGTAGCGTTCCTGGACGACCCGCTTCGGAATCTGGTCATCCATCGCGGCAGCCGGGGTGCCCGGGCGGATCGAGTACTGGAAGGTGAAGGCGGTCGAGAACTGGGCGGCCTCGACCACGTCGAGGGTGGCCTGGAAGTCGGCATCGGTCTCACCGGGGAAACCGACAATGATGTCGGTACTGATGGCGGCGTCGGGCATGGCCTCGCGGACCGAGTCGATGATGCGCAGGTAGCGATCCTGCCGATAGGACCGGCGCATGGCCCTCAGCACGGCATCGGAGCCGGACTGCAGCGGCATGTGCAGCTGCGGCATCACCTTGGGCGTCTCGGCCATCGCGGCGATGACATCGCCGGTGAAGTCCCGCGGATGTGGCGAGGTGAACCGGACCCGCTCCAGCCCGTCGATCTCCCCGCAGGCCCGCAGCAGCTTCCCGAACGCCAGCCGGTCGCCGAACTCGACGCCGTAGGAGTTGACGTTCTGCCCGAGCAGCGTCACCTCCACGACGCCCTCCCCGACGAGGGCCTGCACCTCTGCGAGCACGTCGCCCGGCCGCCGGTCCCTCTCGGTGCCCCGAAGGGACGGCACGATGCAGAACGTGCAGGTGTTGTTGCACCCCACGCTGATCGACACCCAGGCCGAATAGGCGGAGTCGCGCCGGGTCGGCAACGTGGAGGGGAACCGCTCCAGCGATTCGGCGATTTCCA
>JBBSQO010000063.1:0-8533 GCA_038244025.1 Propionibacteriales bacterium | reverse complement strand
GCAGATGGGCGGCTGTGCGGTCAGCAGCCAGACTCATCCGGCGCCGCTGCCACAGAGCACGGTCGCCAGGCCACCGAGGGCTACCGCATCCACCGCGCCCGCTTCCCGCGTGATCGCCTTCCTGATTCGCGACGGCCGACTGGTAGCTGTGCCCCGTACTCCGCCGAACGGGGTTGGTGTGCAACGGGCGCTGGCGGCACTCCAGGCTGGGCTGAGCCCGGCCGAACGCAGCCAGGGATTGCACAGTGCCATCCCAGCCGGAGACAAGGAGTGGGCGGTAACCATGAACGCGGGAGTGGTGCTGCTTCGGATCCCGGAGGGGATGGATCGACTGGGAACGGCGCAGCGGGTGCAGGCGATGGGTCAGCTGGTGTTCACGGCGATGGCCTACCCAGGCGTTACCGGCCTGCAGCTCACCGATGGCCAGCAACCGGTGGCCGTGCCGACCGACCGTGGCGAACTGGTCAACCGGCCGGTGACCCGCGACGACTACGCCACCATCGCCCCCCGTTGATGACCTGCCTGTGAAGACCTGCCCGTGAAGACCTGCCCGTGAAGACCTGCGCGTGGAGACCTGCAATGGGACGCAAAGCATGGCAAGGTGATGGCTGAAAGGGTGATCACCATGCCACATCGGCCAGCAGAGCTGGACTTCCCACCGCAGGTGCTGCGCGAGTACGCGCTGCTTGCTGATGGTGAACGAGGCGTCCTAGTCGGCCCGCGAGGCGACATCGTCTGGATGTGCGCCCCACACTGGGACTCCGGCGCCATCTTCTCCTCGCTGATCGGCGGTGACGGGGTGTACGCCGTCACACCGGCCGACCGGCCGTTTGTCTGGGGTGGCTACTACGAGGACCGTTCGTTGATCTGGCACAGCCACTGGGTGACCAGGGACCAAATCATCGAGTCCGAGGATGCTCTGGCCTTCCCAGGCGACAGCGACCGGGCGGTGATTCTACGCCGGATCACGGCCGTCGACGGCGAGACGCGGGTCGATGTCATGCTCGACCCGCGGGCCGAGTTCGGCAGCCAGAACCTGCGGCAAGTGTCCTGTACCGACGGAAGCTGGACGGCCCGCTGCGGACGTCTGTACCTGCGCTGGACCGGCGCGGCAGCAGCCACCCGGCGGCGCGATGGCAGCCTGCGATTCACTGTCGCTGTGCCGGCGGGCCGACATCATGATCTGGTGCTGGAGATCTCGGGCCGGCCGATCAACGAACCGCCTCCTGACCCGGACGCGGCCTGGGAAGGCACCCGGGAAGGCTGGGTGCAGGCCGTCCCCGAGCTGACCACGAGCATCGCCACCAGCGATGCCGAGCATGCCTATGCAGTACTGCGGGGTTTGACCGGCAGCGGCGGCGGCATGGTCGCCGGCGCCACCATGTCGTTGCCGGAACGGGCCGAGGCAGGACGTAACTACGACTATCGCTACGCCTGGATCCGCGATCAGTGCTATACCGGTCAGGCGGTGGCAGCGGCCGGCGCCTACCCACTGCTCGACGACGCGGTCCACTTCGTCTCCGAACGACTGCTGGCCGACGGACCCGACCTCAAGCCGGCCTACACCGTGGTCGGCGGCGCGGTCCCGGATGAGCGGAAGCTCGACCTGCTGGGCTATCCGGGTGGCAGTGACAAGGTCGGCAACTGGGTTAACCAGCAGTTCCAGCTGGACGCCTTCGGCGAAGCGCTGCTGCTGTTCTCGGCTGCGGCCGGCCGGGACCGGCTGGACTCCGGACACTGGCCGGCGGTGGAAAGCGCTGTCGCCGCGATCGAAAAACGCTGGCAGCAGCCGGACGCCGGGATCTGGGAGATCGACAACGAGCACTGGGCCCATTCCCGGCTCACCTGTGCGGCAGGTCTGCGGGCCATTGCCTCTCATGCGCCGCCCAGCCAGGGCAGCCACTGGGTCTCGCTGGCCAACACCATCGTCGCCGACGCGGCCAGTGACTGCCTGCATCCCAGCGGTCGCTGGCAGCGGGCCCCCGGTGATGAACGGGTGGACGCGGCCTTACTGCTTCCCGGCATCCGCGGCGCAGTCCCGGCCGATGATCCGCGTACGCTCGCCACCCTCGATGCGGTGTGTTCCGAGCTCGGCCAGCACGGGTACGTCTACCGCTTTCGTCAGGATGAGCGGCCACTCGGCGAGGCCGAGGGCGCCTTCTTGTTGTGTGGCTTCCTCACCGCCCTGGCCATGCACCAGCAGGGTCGGGAGGTGGCGGCCAACCGCTGGTTCGAGCGCAACCGGGCCGCCTGTGGGCCACCGGGCCTGTTCGCCGAGGAGTATGACGTACGGCAACGCCAGCTCCGCGGCAACCTCCCGCAGGCATTCGTGCACGCCTTGCTGCTGGAAACCTCGCACCGGCTCTCCGAGCCCTGGCCCGGGTGATTGGCCCGGGTGATTGGCTCAGGTGATTGCCAGGTCGCCGATTGGGTACTTCGTCCATTGGGTACCGGGTTCTCGAGTACCGGGACGACTTGAGGAGGACATAATGAGCCTGAACGGGGCGAAGAAGCAGCAGGCCGAACATCGAGGACAGGTGGTGGTGGTAACCGGATCCACCGGCGGCATCGGCCGCGCCACCGCCCAGGCCTTTGGGGCCCGAGGGGCCAAGGTTGCGCTGCTGGCCCGCGGCGAGAAGGGGCTGGCCGGCGCCGCCCATGACGTCGAGCAGGCCGGCGGTCAGGCTCTGGCGATCCCGACCGACGTTGCTGATCATGAACAGGTCGAGGCCGCCGCCACCCAGGTGGAGGAGACTTTCGGGCCGATCGATGTCTGGGTCAATGTCGCCTTTACGTCGGTGTTCTCCCAGTTCCACAAGATCAAGCCAGCCGAGTACAAGCGAGTCACCGAGGTCAACTACCTGGGCTTTGTCTACGGCACCATGTCCGCGTTGGACCGGATGCTGGCTCGGGACCGCGGCACCATCGTCCAAGTCGGCTCAGCCCTGGCCTATCGCGGGATTCCGTTACAGACAGCCTATTGCGGCTCCAAGCACGCCATTCAGGGTTTCCATGAGGCACTGCGGTGCGAGCTGCTGCACAACAAGAGCAATGTCCATGTGACCATGGTTCAGATGCCCGGCACCAACACCCCGCAGTTTGACTGGGTGCTGTCCCGGATGCCCAAGCCGGCCCAACCAGTGCCGCCGATCTACCAGCCGGAGATTCCGGCCAAGGCCGTTCTGTACGCAGCTGACCACCCGAAGCGGCGCGAGTACTGGGTGGGCGGGAGCACCATGGGCACCCTGGTCGCCAACGCCATTGCGCCCGGCATCCTGGATCGCTACCTGGCCAAGACCGGATTCTCCTCTCAACAGAGCGACCGGCACGCACCCGACGCAGGCGTGGCCAACCTGTGGGAACCGGCCGATGGCCCGGATGGGCATGACTTCACCGCACACGGCAGTTTTGATGACAAGTCCACCGACCGCAGCCTGCAGCTGTGGGCCTCCCAGCACCATGGTCTGCTGGGCGCGCTGGCCGGCGGTGTCATCGCCGGGATCGGGACGGCGACCGGCTACGCAATGGCCCGCAAATGATCACTACCAGCGGGGTCCGGGCCGGTCTCGGCGCCGTCGAGCTGGTCTTCCCCACCCTGATCGCGCGGCTGGTTTATCAGACCCCGCTACGGCGAGGAGAACTAACCGTGGTGCGGGTGCTGGGCGGACGTCAGCTGATCCAGGCGGCCGGCACCGCCTTCATCGGCGGGCCGGACATCCACCAGATCGGGGCCTTTGTCGATGGCCTCCATGCGCTCAGCATGCTCGGCCTGGCCGTGGCCAGCAGACGGCTGCGGCGAGCCGGCTATGCAGAGCTGACCATCGCCAGCAGCCTGGCCGTGGCCAGCCTGGTGGCAGCACACCGAACAACCCGAGGAATCAACCCATGAAGAGAAAACTCAAAGAACGCCTCCCGTTTGTGTCACCGGAACCGGCAGCGCCCGAGCAATTAGCACAGCAGGGGATCGACCGGCTGGTCCGCAACATCCAGACCGGCCACTTCGAGCGAAGCCTGTCCGCGCTGACCGGTGTCGGTGCCATCGTGACGGCCGCGGAGATCTTCTTCGAGCATGACAAGGCCAGCTTCGGCAACAAGTTGATGTGGATCCCGATCGCGCTGGGACCGGTCGGCGCGGCCGCCGGCATTGCCGGCTTCTTCAGCAAGCGGATGGCCAAGACCGTCCTGCCGCTGACCTCGGCGGTGACCGTGGCCAACGGGCTGCAGGGGACCTGGCTGCATGCGCGTGGCATCGCGCAAAAACCGGGTGGCTGGTCTAACTTCCGTTACAACATGGAGATGGGCCCGCCGTTGCTGGCACCACTGCTGGTCACCATGGTTGGCGGGATGGGCTTGCTGGCGGCAATCCTGCGGAGGGAACAGTGAGCCTGCCACCGATGACTCCTGGTGGGGCGCCGCGCCGGTTCGGTGGTTTTGATGTACTGAGCCAGGTCGATCACTGGGACCAGATCACCGCAGCGACGGTGGTGTCCCGGCTCGGTCCACCGCCGCCGATCCGGTTCTTCACCCCGGGCGAGCAGGCGATCGCCTCGGTGCTGTTCGACCAGCTGCTTGATCAGCACCAGGAACCACGGGTTCCGGTGCTTCAGATGGTGGACAGCCGGCTGGCCGAGGAGCAGACCGACGGCTGGCACTATGCGGACCTGCCGCCGGATGGCCAGGCCTGGCGGGACACCCTCGGCTTTCTCGATGCTGATGCCAACGCCAGGTGCGGTACCGGCTTTGCCACCTGTCCGGACCCCGACCAGGCAGCGCTACTCAATGCCGTCCAGGATCTCGGTACGGATCCCTGGCACGGCATGCCGGCCAAGCAGGTGTGGAGCCTGTGGACCCGGTATGCCGCCACCGCCTTCTACTCGCACCCGTGGGCCTGGAACGAGATCGGCTTCCCCGGGCCGGCCTACCCACGCGGTTACAAGAACCCCGGCATCGACACGCTGGAACCGTTCGAGGTCCGCGATGCGCTGCCGTCAGATGATCCCCTCCGGAGGCCCGTACTGCCCAAATCGGAGCTGCGGAGGCCGGCAGAATGACGAGCGTACGCAAGCGCAACGAGTCAGCCTGGCTGCTGCCGGTCGACACCACCCGGACCAACCACCAGCTGCGCCACGACATGCGCCATTTTGACGACACCGACGAGGTCGACCTGGTCATCGTGGGTTGTGGCGCCGGCGGCTCGGTGCTGGCCCAACGCATGGCCCGGGCCGACTGGCGGGTGGTGGCCCTGGATGCCGGGCCTTTCTGGGATCCCGAACGAGACTGGGTCAGCGACGAAGCCGGTTCGCACCATCTGTACTGGACCGAGCCACGGGTGATCTCCGGCTCCGACCCGGTCCCGATGGGGTCAAACAACTCCGGCCGCGGAGTGGGCGGTTCGATGATCCACTACGCCGGCTACACACCGCGACTCCACCCGAGCGATTTTGCCACGTCGACCAATGATGGCGTGGGCGCGGACTGGCCGATCGACTATGCCGACTTGAAGGGCTACTACGCCGACATTGAGGCAGAGCTGCCGGTGGCGGGGGACAGCTGGCCCTGGGGTGACCCGCACACCTATCCGCAGCGTCCGCACCCGGTCGGCGGCAATGGCCAGATATTCCAGCACGGAGCAAACAAGCTGGGCATCACCGCCAAGGTCGGCCCGGTGGCCATCAGCAATGGCCGGTTCGGCAACCGGGCGCACTGCATTTACCGCGGCTTCTGCCTGCAGGGCTGCAAGGTCAACGCCAAGGCGTCGCCGTTGATCACCCACATCCCCGACGCACTGGCCCACGGCACCGAGGTCCGTCCGGACTCGATGGTGACCAAGGTCGAGGTTGATGAGCGGACCGGCCGCGCGACCGGCGTGCATTTCGTGCAGCGGGGGGTCCAGCGATTCCAGCGGGCGCGGATGGTCGCGGTTGCCGGCTACTCGATCGAGACTCCACGGCTGCTGCTGAACTCGGCCTCGAAGCGTTTCCCCGACGGGCTGTGCAACGACTTCGACCAGGTCGGCCGCTACCTGATGGTGCAGGGGGCACCGCAGACGGCCGGCCGGTTTGACGCCGAGGTGCGGATGTACAAGGCGCCCCCGCCGGAGGTCAGCAGCGAGGATTTCTACGAGACCGACCCGAGCAAGCCGTACAAGCGCGGCTTCTCCATCCAGACGGTGTCCCCACTGCCGATCACCTGGGCCGAGCATGTGATGGCCCAGGGTCACTGGGGTTCGGACTTCCGCAACTACATGAGTGACTATGTGCACTGGGCAACTCTCGGTGCGCTGTGCGAGTTCCTGCCCCACCAGGACAACCGGGTCACCCTGGCCGAGGAGAAGGACCGCCACGGGCTGCCGGTCGCGAACTTCTCCTACTCCCAGTCCAGCAACGATCTCATGTTGATGAGGGCGGCTCAGTCGGTGATGGAAGACATCCTGAAAGCCGCCGGAGCGGACGAGGTGATCACCATTGACCGGTTCGCCCACCTGGTCGGCGGCGCCCGGATGGCCAAGGACGAGACCAGCGGGGTGGTGGATGCCGACTGCCGGACGTTCGCCGTACCCAACCTCTACATCACCGATGGGAGCGTGCTGCCCACTCAAGGCAGCGCCAACCCAGCCCTGACCATCATGGCCGTGACAGCCCGGGCTGCAAACCGCATCCAGGAAGGAGACGCCGATGTCTCAGGATAACGCCGCAGAGCGCGTGGGAAGCGGATTCATCTCCGGACTGCGCGTCAGTGGAAATGGACTACTGGTCCGAGTCTCGATGATTGCCGCCATCGGCGGGCTACTGTTCGGCTATGACACCGGCGTCATCTCGGGTGCGCTGCTCTACATCAAGGGTGACCTGCATGCCGGCTCACTGGCCCAGGAGTGGATCGTCTCCTCGCTGCTGCTGGGAGCAATCGTCGGTGCCATCGCCTCGGGCTATCTGGCCGACGCGATTAGCCGGAAGTGGACCAAGGTGATTTCCGGCACGGTGTACGTGATTGGCGCGCTGGGCTGCGCCTTTGCGGTCAACATCCCGATGTTGATCGGTTTCCGGTTCGTACTGGGCCTGTCGGTCGGCACCGCCTCCTTTGTCGCCCCGCTGTACATCTCCGAGTGCGCGCCGCCGAAGGTGCGTGGCGGACTGGTGTCGTTCAACCAGCTGGCCGTCACGGTCGGAATTCTGCTCTCCTATCTGGTCAACTTTGCCTTCAAGGACGTCACCGACAACTGGCGCTGGATGCTCGGGATCGCTGTCATCCCGGGGGCCGCGCTCGCGATAGGCATGCTGACCGTGCCCCACACCCCACGCTGGTTAATGCAACGAGGGCGTGAGGATGAGGCCCGCGGGGTGCTGAAGCGCCTTAGGGGCACCGACCCGGATGCCGATATCGAGGCTGAGATTCACGACATCTTGGAGGCGAACCGCACCGAAGGCTCCTCCTCGGTGCGTGACCTGCTGAAGCCGAAGATCCGGCCGCTGCTGTGGGTGGGGATGGGCCTGGCCATCTTCCAGCAGTTCGTCGGGGTGAACACCGTCATCTACTACGCCCCGACGATCCTTTCCGATACCGGGCTGACCAAGAGCTCCTCGATCACCCAGACGGTTTTTGTCGGTGTCACCAATGTGGTCTTCACTATCATTGCCGTGCTGTTGCTGGACCGGATTGGCCGGCGGAAGCTGTTGCTGGGCGGGACGATCGGGCTGACCGTGTCGCTTGTGCTGATCGGGGTCTACTTCACCACGCCGTACCTGCAGGACAATGCACCCTACCTCGCGCTGGTGGCGCTGCTGCTCTACATCGCCTCCTTCGCTATCGGACTGGGACCGGTGTTCTGGCTGATGATTTCCGAAATCTTCCCCACCGGTATCCGCAGCAAGGCAATGTCGGTGTCCACCGTGGCCAACTGGGGAGCCAACTTTATCGTGGCGGCCACCTTCCTCAGCCTGGGCCACCTGATCACCCGACAGGGCACCTTCTATCTGTATGCGGCACTGGGGATCGCAGCCATTATCTTCTTCGCCGCCAAGGTTCCTGAGACCAAGGACCGGTCACTGGAGGAAATTCAGCGTGAGCTGACCGGCGTGGCAGACCCGGAGAAGGAGTCATGATCGAGGCGACCATTGATGCGATCGAGTCACGCGCCTACACCATTCCGACCGATGCGCCGGAGGCCGATGGCACCTATGCCTGGGACTCCACCACGATGGTGCTGGTCCAGGTGCGGTCCGGCGACACCACCGGCATCGGCTGGACCTACGGACCGGCCGCCTGCGCTGCCGTGGTCAAGGGAAACCTGGCCGAAGTCGTGATCGGCCAAAGCGCGCTGGATGTCGGTGGGCTGTCCCAGGCCATGATCAAGTCAGTGCGCAATGCCGGCCGGGTGGGTGCCATGGGTTATGCGATCTCCGCGGTAGATGTGGCGTTGTGGGACCTGAAGGCCCGGCTGCTCGACGAGCCACTGCATCACCTGCTCGGCGTGGTCCGCAGCCAGGTCCCGGTCTATGGCAGCGGTGGTTTCACCGCCTACGACGCGAAGCAGCTT
>JBBSQO010000062.1:0-8570 GCA_038244025.1 Propionibacteriales bacterium | reverse complement strand
GCCGGGTTGTTCGTGGAACACAGCGGAGCAAGCCACAGCAATGTCAAGCAGGAGCTGGAGATGAGCCTCGAGGATCTGTCCATCGGCCGTGGCGGCCAATACTCGCCCGGCGGTCAGCTGCTGACCTCCATCGAATGCGTCGTTCGTCCGGTCTGCGCCATCGTGATCGCGACTTATCAGCGGGTCGGCTGGGGGGAACGATGATCCCGATTACGATCGAGTCGATCATCACGGAGGAGCAGTCGGAGGATTTTTACGCACTCTATCTGGCCGCATTTGAGCCGATGAAGTCTCGGGCTGCCGCCCGCCATGTGTTGCATCGCGATGAGTTCTTCAACGACATGCAAAACCCTCGGGTGGCCAAGTACGTCGCTCGGCACAATGACGGCCGCGCCATTGGCTTGTCCACGCTCACCCACGATCTGGACAGCGTTCCGTGGATCAGTCCCGAGTATTTCCAGGCTCGCTATCCAGAGCATGCCGCGCGGGACGCGATCTACTACCTCGGTTTCACGCTGATCCACCCCGAACATCGCAGTGCCCCCTTGGCGTTGGCGATGCTCCGCGCAGTGATGAACACGGTTGCTGAAGCCCGCGCCGTCTTTGCCTACGATATTTGCGCCTTCAACGATACCGTCCTGCGGTTCGGCGCCAACGTGGAGTCGCAGTTCCGTCGGAATTCCGACGTCACGGTCGAGGCTATCGACCGGCAGACATACTACGGTGCGACATTCCATGGGACTCAGGCCCCGGAAAGTGTGACCGCCGAAAGTGTGATCGGGGCATCATGACATCACGACGGGTGTTGGTAGTGGATGACGATGACGCCATCCGGGAGGTCGCCGAGGCCACGTTACAGATTGTCGGCGGCTGGGAGGTCAGTACGGCAGGCAGCGGCGCTGAGGCGATGATCCAGGCTCGAGCGCAGCGACCGGATGTGATCTTGCTGGATGTGATGATGCCCGGCATGGACGGCCCGACCACGTTCGGCCGGATGCAGCAGGACCCCGCCACCCGGGAGATCCCGGTGATCTTGCTGACTGCCAAGGTTCAGGCAGCTGACCGGCGGAGGTGGACCGACCTGCCGCTGGCTGGCGTCATCGCCAAGCCGTTCGATCCGATGACCTTGCCCGCTGAGATCGCGACTCTGCTGGGCTGGCAGGAGTGAGCGAGGGTTCCACAGGGCTGCCGCAAAACCCGGATGAGGCCACCGGCCCGGGCGTGGATGTCACCAGCTCGACTGTCCAGGCAACAGCAGCAGTGAAGATCATAGGCAAAAGGGCGTTGACGACCAACCTCGCCCGGGTGGCCGAACTGGATACTGCCATGGCCGCCATCGTGACCAATCGGTTGGACGAGGAGCAACGGAAGGCGGCAAGGCTGGCCGCGCACCGGTTGGCGGGATCTGCCGGAACCTTCGGGTTCCCCCTTTCCTCCAGACTCAGCCGGGACCTGGAAGAGTTCTTCAAAGACGCGGCCTTCCATCACGCAGCCAGGTTGCGGCAGGCGCAGCAGTGGCTGCGGGAGCTGCATAGCGACTTGGCAGGCGAACCTCGAACTGACGCGGACGAGTAGCCGAGGTCTCTGCCTCCCGGACATGACCCCAGGTAACTGCTTAGGACCGATGGATCGCTAGCCGGTAGCCGACGCCGCGTACGGTTTCGACGAAGCGCGGGGAGGTGACGGAATCGTTGAGTTTGCGTCTCAGATTGGCCATGTGTACCTCCACCCCCCGGCGGTCAGCGTCACTCACGTAACCACCGGCGAGATCACCACGCAGTTCCAGGACTAGATCGTCCTTGGCGACAACACGGCGTTTCCGCTCGATGATCGCCAACAGCAGGTCGAACTCGGTCCGGGTCAGCTCCAGCGGCCGGTGGTCGAGCTCACACAACCGCATATCCGCGTTGATGCGCAGCCCGTTGTGAGAGAGCCAGCCTGCGGCTGAGAGCTCTTCGCTTGAGGCTGGTGACGCAGGTGAACCAGGGGACTGCGAGCTGGCGGAGTCTGCCGACCCGGGTTGGAAAGGGAGGATCGGAGCTGGCTGACTCTCCCCCGATGATGGTGCCGAAGAGAAGCCGACTTGGGACCGGCGCAACATGGCTTCGACCCTGGCACGCAATTCGCGGTGTCGGAACGGCTTGGTCAGGTAGTCATCTGCCCCGGCGTCGAGACCCATCAGCGTGTCCACCTCTTCGGTCAACGCGGTCAGCATGATGATGTAGGTAGAACTGAAGCGGCGAATTCGGCGGGCGACCTCAAGGCCGTCGATGCCGGGAAGATTCACATCCAGGGTGGTCAGAATGGGTTGATGCTGTCGGACCGCCTCCACCCCTAGCAGCCCCTCGCTGAATGCGTAGGTCCTGAACCCAGCCTGGCTCAACACGGCTTCCAACAGGTTGCTGACGTCTTCATCATCTTCGATGATCACCGCAACATGATCAGCCCTGTTCATCATGTGTCCAAACTACCCGACGGAAGCCGATCCTGAGATTGATCACGGTCGTTGGATGATCAATTAATCGCAACATCAACGAGTGAGGAAGAATAAGGACCCGCAGCCACCTACTCGGGGGAAAAGGTAGCCACGGGTCTAAGATGATCATGCCGGATGTACGTCTAGAACGCAACCTCATCACCGTGATCTTCCTCACCAGTCACAACCCGGGGTCGTGGCCCACGCTCTCGCCATCCTGCTCCTCGGTAGCGGGAATCTCAAGATGGGATCAATGACGGGTTTTGATGAACTCTTGAGGCTACGCAGGTGATCAGCCAGATCAATCCTCAAGGTTGAACAGTCAATGTTCTGGTGTCAGGCCGAGCGGCTTGGCAGACAGCCCCCAGGAGCACCTTATGAGCGTCACGGATTCTGAGTCCTTCACCGAGATAGTTGCCGTCAACGAGTCGACGTCTGCGGTGCGTCCCGGTCTGGAGTCCTATCTCCGCCAGCATCTGGCTGATGTCGAGAGCCTGCCGACCTACCGTCCGGTTGTTAGCTGCATCATCCCGGCGTATAACGAGACTGACTCGATTGAGGCGGTGCTCCGGTCACTGCTGAAACAGACCAGGCTGCCGGACCAGATCCACGTGATCGTTAACAACAGCTCGGATGACACCTTCGCGCTGGCAGCGAAGTTCGCCGGTCCGCGGTCGGCCAAGAAGCGGCGCAAGGGCGAGAAGGCCAAGCAGACGACCGAGGTGTTCGTCCACGACATCGGCGAGAACCCGGACAAGAAGGTCGGCGCACTCAACTACGGTTTCAGGCTGATCCAGCATGCCGACTATCTGCTCGGTGTCGACGGCGACACCACCTTGGCGACGGATGCGGTCGAGAAGCTCGAGGCCGAGATCATCTCTGACACCAGGATTGGTGGGATCTCCGCGATCTACTCCATTGACGACAACAAGCGGAAGGGGCATTGTGGCGCCCTTCCTGACCGCTGGGCAGCGAGCCCAGTTTGCCGCCTTCAACATGCAGAACATGTTGAAGGGCCGCAATATGGCGGTGCTGGGCGGCCAGTGCTCGATCTTTTCGATGAAGGCACTGCGGGACGTGATGGAAGCCAACCATCAGCAGACGCCATGGGTAAACGACTCCGAGGTGGAGGACTCGCTGCTGAGCCTGCAGATCAAGTCGGCCGGCTACCTGACCAAGATCTCCGCCCGGGCAAGGGCAGATGTGGGCGGCATGATGACCTTGCGGAGCCTGGACGGGCAGCAGGTGAAGTGGAACTACGGAGCCATCGACCTGATGTGGCCGGGCCAGCGTGGCGACACCATGGGCCAGCCCTTCCATCCGAACCTGCGGCTACGCTGGGCGGAGAACCTTGGCATGTTGACCAACATTTTCACCCGGATCGCCTTCGTCCTGCTGCTGGCCGCCGCGCTGAGCATCAAGGCCTTCGTCTTCAGCCCCTACTGGCTGATCCCGCCGGTGGTCGCGTTGCTGCTGAACGTACGGATCGCAGCCTCGATGAAGAACCGGACCTGGAAAGACATTGTCTTCGCCGCCACCGGCATCCCGGCCGAGATCTACATGTGGCTGCGGGCCGGTCACTTCCTCCGGGCCTGGATCAAGTTCCTGTCCCGGGTGCAGACCGACAACTGGGCCGAGCAGGCCAAGGCCGAGCGCGGTTCAGGCAACTCCCATCTGCTGCCACTGATCATGCTCGCTGCCACCTTCATCGTGCTGGGCTACACCTGGTTCCAGCTGCTAGTGATGATCCAGTCCTCCATCTTGTGGCTTGGCTGGCCGGCCCTCTACGTCGTCACCATCCTGCAGACGATCGTGATGCTCCGCAAGCTGTTCCGCCGTCAGCGCGGCTACCAGGTCTGACCTACTGATCGATCACCACAAATCGTGTGGGTGGCCGTGATATCGGGGGACACGGCCACCCGCATGCCAGCAGAACGGCAGCTCAGAAAGCGAAGTTCTGCAAGAAACACGCAGGCGGTTGGTCGTGATATCGGGGGACACGATCACCCGCAGTGCGAGCAGACAGCAGCTCAGGGTGAGGTCTGCACGTATCCAGCACGGGCCCGGCGATGACAGTCACCGGGCCCGTGCTTCGCTTTCGGCTGCACCGCCACCTCTGCTGCGTTCAGCAGTTCACGTCCAGATACCGCAACTGGGCCGCCACCGACTGTTCGGCCACCGGCCACAGACCCCGCTCGACATCGGCGTAGACGATCTCCACGACCTGCCGTGCCGTGGTGGCGCCGGCGTCCAATGCCTGCCGGACCTGCTCCAGGCGGTCCTGGCGATGTTGGCGATAGTAGCCCAGCACTCCGGCAGGGTCGGTGATCACCGGCCCATGACCTGGCAGGATCTCGCCAACCTCGTGGCGCTACACCAGCTCCAGCATCAGGTCCAAAGAAGCGAAATACTGACCGAGATCGCCGTCCGGATGCATGATCACGGTAGTTCCCCGGCCGAGCACCATGTCTCCGGTGAGCAGCTGGTTCGCCCCGTCGCCACTTTCGAGCAGGAACGAGAAGGAGTCGCTGGTGTGACCGGGTGTCGCACAGGCTGTCAGTGTGGCATCGCCGACGGTGATGACATCACCATCGACGAGACCCGCGGAACCGATCTGAAACTGGGAGTCTGCTGCCCGGGCGGGACAGTCGGCCAGCTCAGCCAGCCGGACCAGCCCATCGGAGTGATCATGGTGATGGTGGCTCAACACGATGGTCGAGATCCGGCCGCCGCAAGCCTGCAGCACCGCGGCCAGGTGCCCCTCATCCAGTGGTCCGGGATCAACCACAACGGACGCACCGTGAGCCGGGTCGCCAATGATCCAGCTGTTGGTGCCGTCCAAGGTCATCGGCCCAGGGTTGGCAGCGAGAATCCTGGAGACGATCATGAGGCTGAACCGGCGTTGTTGGGTGGGTCGACGGAACTGGTCTTGATCGGCTCGACCGACGTTTCGGGGGTGTGCTCGGCCGACGTTGGGTAATGGAAGTTCCAAACGCCGTCGACCTTGATCAGCTCGGGCAGAACAGGCTCGATCACCCGGCCGAGGGCAGCGGACTGTACTGCTGACAGTGAGTCGAGCTCGGCCATTTCCAGCAAGATGGACAGGGTCGGTGGCAGCAGGGAGATCACACCCTGCTCGGCCGCACCCAAAGCGTCGGCGGGCCGGGTCCAGGCTGCGCTGTCGGTCTCGCCAGAGATGTCACTGGCCTGTTGATCACCGGTGAGCCCGGCGACATAAAAGTGGGTTTCATAGCGGCGCGGTTCAAAGGCCGGTGTCGTCCAGTGCGCCCAGTCCCACAGCGCATCAGCATCCAGCCGTACCCCCGTCTCCTCCTCGGTCTCCCGCAACGCACACGCCAGCATGACATCCTGGCGACCGTCTCCATCACAGGCATCGACCCGACCACCCGGGAAGACGACCATGCTGGCCGCGAACGGCATCCTGCTGTGCCGATGCAACAGATAGGTCTCCAAGCCGGCGGGAGTCTCGCGCAGCAACACGACACTGGCCGACGGCCGCGGCTCCGCCGGCAGCTGATCTTCGTTCCAGCTATCAGCCAGACTGGCAAGTGACGCTGGCGCCAGTGGCGGCAGCCGGCTGAGGATGTGGAGGGAATGCGTGCTCACACCTGGACCGGCTCGACCCTTGGTGTTGTCTTCACCTCGACGACGAACTCGATCTCGACCGGGGCGTCCATCGGCAGCGCGGCGACCCCTACGGCGCTGCGGGCGTGCTTGCCAGCGTTGCCGAAGATCTCGCCCAGCAGCTCGCTGGCACCGTTGCCGACCTTCGGCTGAGCGGTGAAGTCCGGCGCGCTGGCGACAAAGACGACGATCTTGACCACCCGGACGATGTCATCAATGCTGCCGATCTCGGCGGCAATGGCGGCCAGTCCGTTGAGGGCGCAGGCACGGGCTTGCTCGGCGCCCTGCTCTACCGTCACCTCGGCGCCGACCTTGCCGGTCACCGCGAGCTTCCCGTCAACGAACGGCAGCTGGCCGGAGGTGTAGACCAGGTTGCCGGACCGTACCGTTGGCACGTAGGCCGCGACCGGCTTGGCGACCTCGGGCAGGCTCAGGCCGAGGTCAGCCAACCTTTCGCTGTGGCTGCTCACGACTGCTCTCCCGCCGCTGACTGGATCGGTCGTTTCAGGTAGGCGACCAGGTTTTCGGGGTTCATGCCGGGCACCACCTGGACTAGCTCCCAGCCGTCGGCGCCCCAGTTGTCCAAAATCTGCTTCGTCGCGTGCACCAGTACAGGTACGGTCACATATTCCCACTTAGTCATGAGCCTCACCTTACTCAACCAGCTATTCCGGCCTCCATGACATCAAGCCGTGCCATCACGATAGGCCAGCATCCAGCCACCGCTGGCCACCCGATGTCGTTGATAGTCCGGACCTGCTTAGCGGCTGAGCTTGGGCAGCACCTCGGCAGCGAAGGTGTCAATCCACTCGGTCTGGTTGCGACCAACATTGTGCAGATAGATTCGGTCAAAGCCAAGATCGACAAATTTCTGGATATAGGCGCGATGCTGGTCCGGATCGGAGGAGATGACCATCCGGCCTTCGAAGTCCTCGATCCGGACCAGCTTGGCCAGCTCGGCAAAGTCGTGCGGGGAGCGGATATCGGCCTTGGCGAATCTCATCCCGCCGTTGGGCCACTCGAGCAAGGCATTCTGCTGCGCCTCGGTATCGGTAGCAGCCCAGGAAAGGTGCAGCTGCAGTACCTTGGGCATTGCCTCCGGATCCTTGCCAGCCTCCCGAGCACCCTCGGCAAATTTGCCGAGCAGCATCTCGATCTTCCTGGGCGGTGCTCCGACGGTGATGATGCCGTCGGCGAACTTGCCGGTCCGCTTGGCGTTGTACGGGCCGGCGGTGGCAACCAGGATCTCCGGCGGCGTTTCCGGCATCGTCCAGAGCCGGACCGTCTCCATCTGGAAATACTCGCCCTTGTGCTTGACGTCTTTGCCGGTGAACAACTTCTTGATCAGCTGGACCGCCTCGAACATCCGGTGGGATCGTTCGGCCGCTTCGGGCCAATAACCGGCAACCAGGTGTTCGTTGAGTGCTTCACCGGCGCCAATGCCCAGCCAATGCCGGCCCGGGTACATCGCTGCCAAGGTGGCTGAGGCCTGAGCCACCACCGCCGGGTGGTACCGGAACTGCGGGGCGATGACTCCTGGTCCGATGTCGCCCTTGGTCCGCTCTCCCAGCGCGGTCAACACATTCCAGACATGCGCCGACTGTCCCTGCTGCGGCACCCATGGCTGAAAATGATCAGCCGCCATCACCCCGGAGAAACCGTGCGCCTCGGCCTGGACGGCATAGTCCAGCACCTCCAGCGGATGGAACTGCTCCAGCATGGCGGCATAGCCAATGGTCAGGCTCATCGAGCTCCCTCGATTCATTGGCCGGTTCCAGTCGAGACCACACAGTATCCGATCTCGTTCTGGTGGGACACTGGGCCCATGCGGTATCTCCCCTCCGGGCGCAGCCAGGTCGAGGCCTTTCGGGTGATGGCGTTGCTGGCCAAGGCGCAGCAGCGGCTGGCGGACGGCCTGCCGGTCGCCAACCTCACCGTCGGGCAGCCGGGAATGGGTGCCCCGACACCGGTACGGGAGGCCGCCCGGGAGGCGCTGGCGCTGCCGCTCGGCTATACCCCGGTACTCGGGCTACCGATGCTCCGGGAGGCGATCGCCGGTCACTACGCTCGGCACGGCATCGAGGTGGATGCGGCCAACATTGCCATTACCACCGGCTCGTCCGGAGGATTCCTGCTGGCCTTTCTGGCCGCCTTCGATGCCGGCGACGCGGTAGCCATGAGCCGGCCCGGCTACCCGGCTTATCGCAACATCCTCAGCGCACTGGGCAACCAGGTGATCGAGCTGGCCTGCGGCGCCGATACCCGGTTCCAGCCGACCGTGCAGATGCTGGCAGAGCTGCCGGAGGTCCCGCGCGGGCTGGTGGTCGCCTCACCGGCGAACCCGACCGGCACCATGGCCGATGCCGATGAGCTGGCCGCCCTGACCGGTTTCTGCGCAGAGCACGGCAGCGTCTTGATCAGTGATGAGATCTACCACGGGCTGACCTAT
>JBBSQO010000061.1:0-8587 GCA_038244025.1 Propionibacteriales bacterium | reverse complement strand
GGCCAGCATCGGCACCAGCAAGTAACGCCAGTCCGCCAGCGTGGCCGGCGGTGCTGCGCCGATCAGCACATCACGCATCATCCCGCCGCCCAGGCCGGTGATCGCGGCCAACACCAGCACGCCAAGCACATCCAGCTGCTTGCGGACGCCGACCAACGCGCCGGACAGCGCGAAGACGAAGGTCCCGGCCAGATCCAGGGAGATCTGGAGGAGGTGAACCTCCATCAGGATCGGGGTGACCATCACCGCCAAACCGTATCCCGGCACGCACTACCTCCCGCACGCATCCGGGGTGTGTCAGAGTAAGTTACTCACAGAACTGATGGAAGCTGGCAAACGATGGAGGTACGGCCATAGCAATGCGCGCCGCGCACCCGATCAGACTGCAGGTGATCTGGGCCCCGACGATCAGGACCTGATCGTGGCCACCGAGGATGGCGAGGAACTGGCTATTCTGGCCGACGACCGGCTGCGTGCGGGGTTACGTGGCGACAGACCCGACTCGGACAACTGGAGATCGAGATGGAAAGCGCACTAAGACCACGGGAAATTCAGTCGCGGATCAGGGCTGGACAGTCGGTGGACGAAGTCGCCGAGGTCGCCGGACTGCCGCCGGAGCGGCTGCAGGTCTTCGCCGGACCCGTTATTGCCGAGCGCGAGCACGTCGCGTCGCTGGCCCTCGCCACCACCGTACGGCGGCGTGGCGAGACATCCGCCCACCGCAACCTGCGGACCACCGTGGCCGAGCGGCTGCTGTTGGCCAGCATTGACGCCGACACGGTGGACTGGGACTCCTGGCGGATGGATGACGGCCGCTGGTCCGTCTCGGCGAAATATCGGGGCCGCGACGATAGCGACCACACCGCAATCTTTCACTTTGATCTGCGCGGCAAGTTCTCGGTCGCCGGCAACGACGACGCGCGATGGCTGCTCGGCGAGCACTTTGGCCGATCCGAGCGCGAGACCGTGGCCAGCGACCCAGACCATGAACCAACGGTGGACCTGACCGACGAGCTTGCGCTGGTCCGCGCTACTCAGGAGGATCGGGCAACCATCGAAGGCAACGACGCCGCAGAGCCACCCCCCGGCCGGCTCGTGACTGCCGTACCGGCCGCCGACCAGCCGATCGACCAGGCGGATGAGCCCACCACCGACATCGAGCCAGCTGACGCCAAAGCAGCCGAGCTGGTCGCCGACGACACGGTCGCAGAGGTTTCGGTTGCCGAGGACACGGTCGCCGAGGACACGGGGGCCGTGGATGGCGACTCCGCGTTGGACACCCTGTACGACATGATGGCGGGGGACGACCTGATGGGCGGCGACGGCTCTGCAGAGGACTCGGTCCAGGTGGACGGCGGGCTGAGTGACGCCACCGCTGTACCGGAGACTGACAACGCGGGTTGGGAGCCAGCCCTGGTGGTGGACTATCCGGCCGAACCGGGCCCGGTCGAGGAGCCCGAGCAACCAGCCCTGGTTGATCTCGACCCGGAGCAGGAGGCTGAGGAGACGGCTGCGGCCGAGCAGGAGCGTTCCGTCCGGCGGCGGAAGGGTAAGCCGCGGACCAGCACGGCACCCGAACCGAGGACGCCCGAACCGATGACGCCCGAACCGAAGACGCCCGAACCGAAGACGCCCGAACCGAAGACGCCCGAACCGAAGACGCCCGAACCGAAGACGACGGAGCCGGCTTCAGCCGAGGCTGGGCCCGAACCCAGTGAACCCGAAGTCAGCGAACCCGAGGTCACGGAGGCGCCGCCGAAGAAGACAGCCAACAAGAAGCGCGCCGCGGTTCCCAGCTGGGATGAGATCATGTTTGGCGGACCGCCGCGGGAGAAACGCTAGCTCAGCGACCAGTCGCTACCGGGCGATCGGGGTCGGTGATCCAGCTGCTCCAAGAGCCCGGGAAGAGCCGGCCGCCACGAAGGCTGGCAATCTCCATCGCCAGCAGGCTGTGCGCCGCGGTGATGCCGGAACCGCAATAGACCACCGGCTCGTCGCCAAGGCCAAGATCACGCAGCCGCAGGGCCAGCTCCACCGGCGGCCGGAACCGACCATCCGGAGTCAGGTTGGCAGCCGATGGGTCGTTCACCGCACCGGGGATGTGGCCGGCGACCGGATCCATCGGCTCCGACTCCCCGGCATACCGTTCCGGCGCGCGGACATCGACCAGGACCGGTGGATGATCACCGGCGATGGCAGCCGCCAGCTCGGTCGCCGTGATGCTGGCCCGATGACCGGGCCGGGCAGTGAAGTCCCCCGGCGGCACCTCCAGCGAGGACCCGGTCACCATCGGCAGCTCGGCGGCCTGCCAGGCGGCGACCCCGCCGTTGAGGACGCGGACATCGGTGTAACCGGCATCGGTGAGCATCCACCACAACCGGGCAGCCGACAGCGAGGTCTTGCCGTCACAGACCACAACCGGGCCGTCGGCGCTGACCCCGACCCGTCGCATCGCGGCACTGAAGGTGGCTGGATCCGGCAGCGGGTGCCGGCCGTCGGCGCTGGGCGGTCCGGCCAGCTCAGTTTCCAGATCCACCCACTGGGCAAACGGAATGTGTCCTTGCTCGAACTCCTCCCGCCCGGACGGCCCGCCGAGATTCCAGCGCACATCCAGCACCAGCGGGCTCTGTCCCGACTCAAGTGCGGCAGCCAGCTCATCGGCTTCGATCAGCACGTGTTCGATCGGTACGGCGCTCACAGGTCCTCCTTGACTTGCTCAACATCCTCGCCACGATCAAACGGCAGCGGGTCTGGGCTCAGTGTCGCACGGGCCACCGCCGCACTCATCTTCCGGCGGTGATGACGGCGGCACAATACCTCATAAGCCACCTCGACATCAGCGGCCACCTCGCCGACAGTATCCTCAACCACGCCGTCGCTGCCGACGAGCCGGGTGTCACCGAGCACCACCTGGCTGCCTTCGGTAACCATCACCCCGCTGACCGTACGGGCATTGTGGGTGGCCCGCTCGCCACACCAGCACAGTGCCCGCACCTGGAGGATCTCCATCGTGTCGCACAGCTCCACCAGTCGCTGGGAGGCCGGGAACATCCGGGTCCGGAAGTCGGTCAGGATACCGACCGCGAAGACGTCAACCTGCAGCTCATCGACGATCCTGGCCAGCTGGTCGATCTGGGCGGTGAGATAGAACTGGGCCTCGTCACAGACCAGATAGTCGACCCGGTGCCCACCGGTCAGCTGCTGGACCAGATAGGTCCAGAAGTCGAACTCTTCTCGTACCTCGATCGCGTCCTTGCTCAGCCCCAGCCGAGACGAGATGGTCGCCCTACCGGCCCGGTCCTGGCTGGTGAACAGCCGGCCTACCCGGCCACTGGCGGAGTGAGTGTAGTCCATCTGCAAGGCCAGGGTGGACTTGCCACAGTCCATCGGCCCGGTGAAAAAGACAAACTCAGCCATGCCCGGTCATCCCTACCCTAGGTGATCTGCCTTGTTGATCTCTATTCCCGCCACGTCCGGCAAGGCTTGGCGACTTGCTAGTCGGTGAGCAGCGGCACGGTCATCTCCGCCGGAGTCAGTGAGCCGTGCATGCCGATCAGGTCCAGCTCACGCTCGAACTTGCGGGTCATTAGCGCCCAGTCGCTCCGCATCGCTACCAGCACATGACCATAACGCTGCAGAACCCGGTCCTCGACCGGTCCGAACCAGCCCTCGTCGATGGCCTCGTCCCGGGTCCGCACCCAAGCCAGCTCGCCGAGCCGATCCTGCCATCGGGCCGCGATCACCGACGGCTCTTCATGATCGACGTAGAGCTGCCGAAAGCGGCCTTCGCCGGCGAACGCGTCCACTCCGGGCATCAGCTCCGGCTCGTCCTCGATGATCAACCTGTTATCCGGCGGGATGTCCAGCATGCCGTGATCACCGGTGATGATCATGCGAACCTCATCAGGCAAGACATCCCGCAGCTGTGCACACATGGCGTCGATCCTGATCAGGTGCTGCAGCCAGGCGTCGGACTCGCATCCCTCGACGTGCCCACTGTGGTCCAGCTGGCGTTCGTAGGCATAGACCAGGCTGCGCCTCCCACACATCGCCGCATCGACGATCAGCTGGATCCGCTGCTGTTCATCGGCTTCCTTGGCGAAGCCGACGAACTCACCTCCGCGCAGCGCTGCCTGGGTCAACCCACTGTCCTTGAACCGCTCCAGGGTGACCGAGCTGACGGCCACGCCGGCAAGCCGCGCCCGCTCGAAGATGGTGGTCCGGGGCTGGAAAACCAACGGTGACAGGGATGACTCCCAAGCCAGCGCATTGAGGATCTCGTCGGTCTGCGGCACTCGCAGGGTGTAGCCGACCATGCCGTGCTGGCCAGGCGGCAGTCCGGTACCGAGCGAGGTCAGGCTGGTGATCGTGGTGCTCGGCACCCCGGACGTGATCGGGCGTCCCTCTCCCAGCAGGTCAGCCAGGTACGGCGCGAATTGGACGGCACGCCGCACCAGCTGCCAGCCGAGGCCGTCGATCAGCACCACCACATAGCGATCCGCCGACGGCAGCCCGAGCGGGTCATCGGTTTCGCCGGGCACGCCGAGATGGGCGCCAACGCCGGGCAGCAGATCTGCCAGGGTCTGCTGACCGTACGCCGGGATGATCATCGACTCTTCCCCAACAGCCGGGATCGAGTCGATCGAAACCCCCAGGCCAGCGTCGCGGCCGGAGGTGGCACCTGCTGGGTGGCCGCTCACGAGGCGGTGGCCTGCTGCAGCCGGGTGGCGAACCTGATCAGCCGCTGGACCCGTTCGGCGCCATCGGCGGCCACGCTCATCCGGACCGTGAGGTCGTCGCCGACCAGGGCTCCGGTGAAGCCGTGCTCGGCCTCGCAGTCGGGGTCGGGGCAGACCGCTGGTTCGATATCCAGCCGCCGTACGGTGCCCCAGCCGACCGACAGCCAGGTCTCCTGGACGGCGTCGGAGCCGCGCTGGTACTGCTCCGGATGGGTCACCACCCTGGTCATTGCGACCGCGTTGACCTTGCTGAGCGCCACCGACTCGGTCGAGGCGGCCGCCGAGGACTCGGCCAGCTCCCCCTCCGCGAGATGGTCATCGACGTGACCGACCAACAGGCGAGTCGGGGTCAGCGCAAGTACGGTGACATGCCGGTGGATCTCATCACCGTTGAAGGTCGGCTCATGGTGGACGACCGAGTCGAGCAGCTCCTCGTCCCCAATCGCCACCGCGATCGCGTCTTCCACCAGCTCCGGAAAATAGCCGCAGGCGGCAATCTCTGCCTGTAAGTCCGCACTGGCACCCTTGATGGCCGTCATTGGCACATTCTCCCACGTCGAGGCAGCGCCGGTGCAGGCCCCACCGCACCGGCCGGGAACGGCACGCTGCGAGGGCTCGTCACCCGGTGCCCATCAAGCCAGTGCCCATCAACCCAGTACCCGGGCCAGCGGGTCGCGGTGGTCACCGGTCGCCACCACCACGAACCGGGCACCGAGCACCGACAGCCCGTTGGGGGCGGCAATGCAGGGACTCAGCGTCGCCATCGACAGCTGGGGCAGGTCATCTGACATCTGGGCCACCCGGTGCAGCAGCTGCTCAACCCGCTCCACATCCACCCGGGGACTGCCATGCCGTCCGAACAGGGTGGGGGCTGCCTTCAGGTCGCGCACCATGGCCGCCGCATCCACCGTGGTCAGCGGCGGCACCCGATAGGCCACATCACCGAGCAGCTCGGTGGCAATCCCGTCCAGTCCCACCGAGACTACCGGGCCGAACGCGGCATCCTCATGACTGCTGACCACCAGCGGGACACCGGCCGGCAACATCGCCTGCACCACCGGCTGGGCCAGCTGATGAGCTCCATCACCGTCTGCCAGTCCGAGCTCGCCGACCAGGCTGCCGAGGTCCTCCCAGGCATCGGCCATCTCCTCGGCGTCACCGATATTGCGATAGACGCTGGCCAGGTCAGGCCTGCCCCGGACCGCCGCCGCGGTCGCCTTGAGCACCACATCCCAGCCAAGACGTTCCCCTTCTCTGATCGCCTCATCCAGCGTTCCCACCGGATAGCGGGGCACCAGGTGGATGCCGTAGGCACCCAGCACCTCGGTCGACTCGGCGTCGTTGAGCTCCCGTCCCTGCGGAGTCTCGGCCAGCACCCGGTTGATCACCCGCTTTGCTGCCACCTCGTCGTTGTCCAGCAGCGGTACGGCACCGGGGTCCCGTTCGCGCCAGTGGGCGTACGCCGCCACCGCGGCCAGCGCCTGCAGCGCATCGGTGGCGCCACTGAAAGTGGGCAGGCCACCGGCCAGGTCGGGGGATTCATCAGTCACCTGAGTGACCGGCGAAAAGTCCAGGAAGACGCCCAGCAACGGCTTGGCGGTACTGGCTGCCAGCTCGCCGAGCGCCTCATGGACACCCTCGGCAATCACGCTGTAGGCGCGAACGATCGCGCAGACGACCGCATCGCAGCTGGGCGCTGCCAACGCCTCCCGGGCTGCCTGGGCGACCTCGGCTGGGGATGCCAATGGCGCCAGTACCACCGGCTCTTCGGGGAGCAGTCCCACGGCCCGCGCCGTGTCGGCCATCTGCTGGCTCAGCGTCCACGAGTTGGTGATGATCATGATGTGCGGGCCGGCCGGCAGTGGCTGCCGGGCAAAGATCTGGGCCAGGTCGAACATCTCCTCCCGCCGATGCACCACGCAGACCCCGGACTGACGAAACAGGGCATCCACGGCGGCAGCCGGGGCCAGGTGCAGCCCGCCACGATTCGCCAAGTGGCCCGACCGCTGGGCTCGCCCGGGGGCGAACACGATCACCGGCTTGCGGCGGGCCAGCCGCCGGATGATCCGGGAAAATTTGCGCGGGTTGCCAATGCTGTCCAGCGACAGGGCGCAGACCCGGGTGGCCTCGTCGTCCTGCCAGAACTGCATCACATCGTTACCGGTCACATCGGCGTAGTCGCCGGTGCTGATGAAGGAGGAGAGCCCGAGGTTCTGCCGTACGGCCTCGCGGAGCAGCGCCACCCCGACCGCGGCCGACTGGCAGAACATGCCGATCCCGCCGGTCCGCGGCATCGGCCCCGGGCTGGCGTTCATGGCCGTCCGTGGGTCGGTGTTGATCAAGCCGAGGGCGTCGGGACCGAGCGCCCGGACACCGTACGCCCGGGCCAGGCTCAACACGGTCTGGTTGGCCCCGACCTGGAACTTGGTACCAGTCAGAACGACGATTCCGTGAGCTTTCTTGTGGGCGGCCTCGATCACTACCGCCCCAAGCTCGGTGGTCGGGATGGCGGCCAGCACCAGGTCGACGTTGCCGTCAACCTCGGCAATGGAGTTGGCCGTATTCACCCCGCTGACCGGTAGGCCGTCGGTGCTGACCGCGATCACCTCGCCGCGGAACCCGCCACTGATCATCGCCAGCACCAGGTCCTGGACCCGGTCAGCAGGCCCGATCGCCACCACCCGATCGGGAGTTAGCAGCCGTTCCATCGAGGCCCCCTCGGCCCGGTGCTCGCGTCGCTCCATCACTCCGACCGACGTATCGGTGGGTCTGATCGGGAACTCGACCAGCAGGACGCCGTCCTCGATCTCGCGCCGGACCCGGTAGCCGGCATCGGCGAATACCTGCGCCATGGCCCGGTTGCGTGGCAGCACCTCGGCGACGAAGGCGCCAATGCCGCGCTCCCGGGCAGCCTCGGCCAGATGCTCCAGCAACAGCTGGGCAATGCCGCGCCCCTGCTGGGCATCCTCGACCAGAAAGGCGACCTCGGCCTGGTTCTGCCCAACCTCGGAGCTCTCGGTGTCCAGCCGGTCATAACGGCCAACGGCGAGCATCTCCTCGCCAACGGTCAGGATCAGCGCCACCCGGTCGACGTAGTCAACATTGGTGAACCGGTGGATGTCCTTGCTGCTCAGGGTTGGGTACGGGGCAAAGAACCGCAGGTATTTCGACTCGGCCGACACCCGGGCATAAAAGTCGACCAGCATCCCTGCGTCGCCGGGCCGGATCGGTCGCAACCGGGCGATCCCACCGTCGGTCAGCACCACATCCGCCTCCCACTGGGATGGGTAGTTCGGTGGGATATCCGCATCCGTGGCTGGCACGGTGTACAGCCTACGACCGGGAGATGACAACGCCGATCGCTCCCGTCGGCCCCGCCCCGATCACCGTCCGGTACGGACTGACCATGGGCGCCGGTCGCTAGAGTGACTCATGCGAATGCCAGTGCAGCATAAGAGACCGGAGCAGATCATGCCGCTAGATGCCCAAGTACGAGCCGCCCGCGATTTCCTGCTGCTGCACCGCGAGGACTACCAGACGGCCCGGCGCGGATTCAGCTGGCCGGAGCTGCCGCTCTACAACTTCGCCACCGACTGGTTCGACGGTCTGGCCGAGGAGCGCCCCGACGACCTGGCACTCTGGGTGATCGACCCGGCCGCCGATCCCCGCGCAGCCGACCGTCAGCACGCCGACCCAGGAAGGCGGCTGACCTTCCGCGAGCTGGCGGACCGGTCCGTTGCCGCGGCCGCCTGGCTGGCCGATGCCGGCCTGAAGCGCGGCGACCAGCTGCTGCTGGTGCTCGGCAACTGCATCCCGTTGTGGGAGATCATGCTCGCCGCGATCCGACT
>JBBSQO010000060.1:0-8706 GCA_038244025.1 Propionibacteriales bacterium | reverse complement strand
GCGTCTGTGCTGCCGGCACCAGATCGACGACGCCGGTGATCGGATCGTGCTGCAGGTCTTCGTACAGAGCAAGGGCTTCCAGGTGATCAGCCAGCTCGATCAGCAGCGCCCGTTCCCCGTACGGCAGCAGGTCCATCCGTCAGCCGACCGGACGGATGGCGATATTGGTCTGGTCGAGTGCGCTCCGGATAGCCTGGACAATGGCCAGCGCTCCCGGCGTATCCCCATGCACGCAAAGAGATTGTGGCGCAATAGTGATCATGGTCCCGTCCTCGGCCGGCACCGTTCCGTGGGTGGCCAGCTGGACCACCCGGTCAGCGATCATGCTGGGGTCGTGCAGCACCGCATTCGGTTGTCGCCGGGACACCAGCTGCCCATCGGCGGTGTAGGCGCGATCGGCGAAGGCTTCGGCAACGATGGTCAATCCGGCGGCGGCTGCCAGCCGTAGCCAGGCCGAGCCGGGCAGCCCGTAGACCGGCAGCTGCGGATCGAAAGCCCGTACCGCCTCGACCAGCGCAGCTGCCTGCTCCTCGTGCTGAACGATCGCGTTGTAGAGCGCGCCATGGGGCTTGAGGTACCTGACCCGGGAGCCCTCAGCCCGCGCAATGCCATCCAGGGCAGCGATCTGATAGAGGACCTCGTTGGTCAGCTCAGCCGGGTCCATGTCGATGAACCGGCGGCCGAACCCGGCCAGATCGCGATAGCCGACCTGGGCACCGATGGCGACTCCCTGTTCGCTGGCCATGGCGCAGACCCGGCGCATGATCGTCGCATCACCGGCGTGGAAGCCGCAGGCCACGTTCGCACTGCTGACGACTCCGAGCAAGGCCCTGTCATCACCCAGCGGCCAGTGGCCGAAGCCCTCGCCCATGTCGGCGTTGAGATCGATCACCGATCGCCACTCGTCCGGCTGCTTCATCTCCCCCTCCTTGATCAGCTGAGTATCCGAGTGTCCGAACTAGAGCATCCCGAGTGGTGTCAATAGACCCGGCGGGGGAAGGCGTGGTCAGACTCGCGCTCGCGCCGACGAGGGTCTTCGCCCAGGTGCCAGGTGCCTTGGCCCATGATGGGCACCACCTCGCCGGCCGGGAAGGTGACTAATGCGGAGCTCATGCGGGAAAGGATAGTCGCGCCTGCTGGACCCAAACTCTACAAAGTTGACACCGGTCGCATCGGCAATGTCCAGGCCAGCCTGGGGGGGGGTCGGCCGCTGGCTGACTGACGCTAAGTTTTCAGGTTCAGATCCAGGCACCGACCCCCGCGAGCCTGGTTTAGACACTATGAATTGCCCGCGTTCCGTTCGTGGTCCTCGGCGAGATGAGGCCGAGCGGATGTTAGCTAGATGAGTCGCAACCCCGCCGTCATCAGGATGGGCTCGCGTTGCCCGCCAACGTGAACGACGTCTCGGCCGTGCACCGTCAACTGGCTCCGGTGACGGTTGAGAGCGGCGATGACGGTGGGAAGCTCGTCGGTGAGCTGGAGCCACTCGGTGGTGCCGGAGCGCTCCGGCTCCTCCGAAACCAGCTCGGCCATCGGCACCCCGGATTGTCCAGCAGCTGCCGCACTGGCCCGGCACATCCGGACGTGATCGGGATGGCCGTAGCCGCCGGTGTCGTCATAGCTGATCAGCAGGTCGGGCCGTACGTGATCAAGGACTGCGACCAGGTCGCTTGTCACCTCCGCCAGCGTAGCCGCCGTCAGCGACTGCTGGTTGGAGACGTCGGCCGGTCCGGCCATCGTCTCGGTCACCCAGCGCATGCCCGAGTCCTGATACCGCCGCGCCTCCAGGCCAGCGGCGCGGGCTGGCGGGGCGCCCAGATAGTAGTGCTCCGTTACCCCGAGTACGGCCAGCGCTTCGGCAAGCTCGCGCTCCCGCGCGGCGGCCAGGTCAGCGCTGGTGCTGACCTCGGTCAGCACGCCGGGCACCACCTCACCGGCTTCGCCTCGGGTCGCGGTGAGGACCACAACGTCCGTCCCCTGCCGCCGCAGATGGGCGATCAAGGCCCCGGTGGCCAGCGTCTCGTCGTCGGGATGGGCGTGGGCAAACAACACCCGGGAGACTCCGGCCAACAGGCTCGCCATCGCCTAGATCCGGCCCGAATCATCGCGGCGCAGCGACAGCCCGTCGGCGGCATCATCGCGTCGCTGTGGCAGCTGGTCGATCACCTCGGTGTAGAGCGCTGACAACCGCTGCCCGGCCCGGTTCCAGTCGAAGCCCAGGGATCGGGCCCGGGCGGCGGTCCCCATCCGGGCCAACACGTCCGGTTGGCTGACCAGCTCGGTCAGCGCGGCCCCCCAGCGGCGAGGATCCCGGCTCGACAGCAGCCGCCCGGTCTCACCGTCCACGACCACCTCTCGCAGTCCACCGGCATCCGATGCCAGCACCGGTACCCCGCTGGCGGCTGCCTCCAGGGCGATCAGTCCGAAAGTCTCGGAATGCGACGGCACCAGGACCAGCCGGGCCCCGCGCAGCAGCCAGGCTAGCCGGCCGCGTTCCTGCGGTCCGACGAAGCTCACCCCACCGCTCAAACCGAGGCGCTCCACCAGCTGGTCAAGCTCGCGCCGATAGCCATGATGATCGGCGGAGACGTCGCCGGCGAGGACCAGGTGCGGGCGCAGACGTTCGGGAACCTGGGCGAGGGCCTCAAGAGCCAGGTCGGGTCCCTTGAGTGGTTGCAGCCGGGCCGCAAAGACCACGTAGCCGGTGCTGCTCGTGCCGGCCGATGCTCCGGGCCAGCTCCAGCGGGTCGCCTCCAGCTGCGCGGGGTGAAACAGCTGGCTGTCCACCCCCGGCGGGACGATCACGACCCGGTCGGGATCGGCCCCACAACGTTGGATCGCGGTCTGGGACTCGGCGGCGCTGATGGCGACCACCAGGTCGGAGTTCTGAGCGACCTGGGCCTCACCCGTGATCCGCGCCGCAGACTCCGGGGCCTCGCCCTCGGCCAGTGACGAGTCAGGAAGGGCAGCTACCGAATGGAAGCTTTGCACGTGCGGCACCTTCCAATGCCGTGCTACGGGAAGGGCCGCGACCCCCGACATCCAGTGGTGGGAGTGAAAGAGGTCGTATGGACCGAGGACAGCCAGGCCTTCGCGAAACTGCGGGATCCAGGCATCCTGAGCGCTCTTGGCCACTGGGTGCGGCGGTCCCGCCGTGACGTGCCGAAGAATGATGCCCGGGGCCAGCTCAAGCCGGTCAGGCGCGTCCGGGCTGGCCCGGCGAGTGATCAGCTCCACCCGGTGGCCGAGCACGGCCAGCGCCTCGGCCTGGTGGCGCTCAACCACATTCATCCCGCCGGCGTCACCGGAGCCTGGCGCGTCTGCCGGGGATGTGTGCATCGAGACGAACGCAAGACGCAGGCTGTCATCAGGCACGGGGAAATTCTAACGGCCCCGACCACCCCTTCAGGCGAGCTCATTCTTGGTGGACAGCAGTGCCGGCACTCAATCAGGCAGCCGCGACAGGCGGGGGACGTTCGTCAGCTGACCATTGCTGACCTTCGTCAACGGTCGGAGAGCCGCCACGCCGCCGGCAGCACAATGATCATGACCGCTGCCAGGATGAGCAACCCGACTCCGAAGTCCAGTCGGCTGGCGACCAGGCCCAGCAACGCCGAGCCGAGGGCAGTGCCGGAGTCGAAGCCGATATTCCACACCGTGCTTGCCGTCCCGTAGTGGCGTCTGGTCACCTGGCTGAAGGAAGCCAGCAAAGTGAGGTTCTGCAGCGCACCGTACGCGACGCCCACAATGGCGACCGCGGGTAACAGCAGCCATTGCCGGTCAGCCGAACTCACGGCAAGGGCTGCCAGCGCCATCCCGGCAGCACCGCCGAGCAACAACCAGACCAGCAGCCGGCCGATGCCACGACGGTCAGCCACCCGGCCAATCCACCAGCGGAAGAATGCCGCGAACACACCGAGCACCACCAGGGCCAGCGCCGACACGGTGCTGGAAGCGGTCAGCTGCGGGATGAAGGTGATCAGCGCCCCGCCTGCCAGCGTGACCGCCAGCAACACAACGGCAGGCTGGGCCAGACGGCGTAGCACCCTGCCCAGCTCGCGCCGCTCAGTCGTCGGGTCGCGGACAGCAGTGGCCGAACCGGTCCGCTGGCTGGCCTGCCGGCGGTGGACCTTGCCGATGGCCAGCGCCGCCGGTACCCCCAGGATGGGCATCGCGCCTACGCCAAACGCCCACCAGAATCCGAACCGATCGGCCACCACGACGCTCAACGGCAAGATCACCAGATTGGGTACCGCGACGGCGAGCCCGTAGACGCCGATGGCTTCGCCCCGGCGTGCCTTCGGTGCCAGGTCGGCCACCAGCGAACTGCCGGTGACCGTCAGGATGCCGAAGCCGATGCCACGTACGGCTGACAGCGCCAGCACGATCGCCAACCGGCTGGAGAGGCCGTACCCGATGGAGGGCAGGCCAAGAAGGAACAAGCCGGCCGAGAGCACCACACCGTAGCCGAAGCGAGCCAGCAAGCCGGGCACAAACCCCTGGGTGGCCACCGTCAGCAGCAACATCACGGTGGTGACCAGGCCTGCCCCAGCGGTGCCAGCACCGCCCCGTACCACCCATAGTGGCGCCACCGAGATCAATGCCGCGAACCCACCGAACCCGCAGACGCTCAGAAAGACGAGGGACATCATCCCCGGCATCCGCCACACCGATCGGTCGGCTGGCGAAGGCGGGTGCCGATCGCTGGGCACCATTGGGTCGGGAACCATGGGCTGCTCAGCCTAGTCCTGACCCGCGTCCCCTCATGGCCGGTTCGTTGCCCAGCCGGGGTGATGAAACTTCAGCCTGGGTGCTCGGCAGCCAGGTTGCCGGTTAACTGGCGAGCAGACATCTACAGTGTGTGGAGTGAATACCAGGGTCGTTCAGCACCGGGTCGCAGACCGGCCCGGTGCGACTGTTCAACGGCTTCGTGCCGGCCACTGTGAACCGGCCATGAGACGGATCGGGGTTTCGGGTGGCGAGTGAAACTAGCAGACTGTCGGCCGCCGAGATCTTCGACCGCGTCGAGACCGGTGCCGAGGACGAGCTCGGTCGGCGGCTCTACAACCTCGCGTTCTCGGCGGTGTCCGCCGGTGTGGCGATGGGATTGTCTGGACTCGGGGTGGCGGTGCTGCTGGACGCCCTCGGACATGACCGGGTTGGTGAGACAGTCGCCTACCTCGCCTACCCAGTGGGCTTCCTGGTCGTCATCATTGGCCGGATGCAGCTGTTCACCGAGAACACGTTGTTCCCGGTGGCCGTCATCCTCCGACAGCGGCGCCAGCTCAGTGCGACGACTCGGTTATGGGTCGTGGTGCTGGCCGGTAACGTGGTCGGCACCTTGTTGTTTGCGCTGCTCGCGACGCGCACCGACGCCTTCACTCCGGGGGTGGTGGCGGAGCTCTCGAAGCTCGGTGTGGACGCCGGCAGCAAGGGCTTCGGTACGGTGTTCTGGACCGGCGTCGTCGCTGGCTGGATTATCGCCCTCGTCGCCTGGCTGGTGACGGCCAGCACTGACACCATCGGTCAGGTGATCATCATCTTGGCGCTGACCTATCTCGTCGGGGTCGGGCACTTCGCGCACTCAGTGGCAGGCAGTGGAGAGGTCCTGACTGCCGTGCTGTCCGGCGCCTTGCCGATCACGTCCTACCTCCGCTGGCTGGCTGGCGCCGTCCTCGGGAACAGCCTCGGTGGTGTCCTCATCGTGGCGCTGTTCAACTACGGCCAGGTCCACAAGAGGGAGTCGAGGTCATAGTCGAGCACAGAGCCAAGTGTAGGACGTACCGGCCGAACGGGGTCCGGCGTAGGCTCCGGCAGACGACTGAGTTGATCTATCACCCGCACCGGGCCGGTGCGGATGGGCCGAGAGGGGGCTTCCCACCGGGGGCGGCAGGGTGTAGGAAAGGTGAGATCCGCTCCCGAGAGGAACCCTGCCATGGCCTCCGATTCGATCACCGCGCACCGTACGACCCGACATGTCCAAGGCAAGCGAATAACCAGAGTGCTCGGTGTGCTGGCCGCCTGCCTCACCTTGCTGCTCGGCGTCCCGCAGCCGGTCCAGGCCAAGACCGGACACGCTGCGCCGGCGACTCATCGTCACCCGCAGAAGAACCCGACGGCGTACGGCTCCGGCGGGGCGGTGTCCAGTGTGGATCCGGAAGCCACCGAGGCCGGCCTTGCGGTGCTCCGGCGCGGCGGCAACGCCGTCGATGCCGCGGTGGCCACCGCCGCGGCCCTCGGGGTCACCGAGCCGTACTCGACCGGCATCGGGGGCGGCGGCTACTTCGTCTACTACAACGCCCACAGCAAGCGGGTTTCCACCATTGACGGCCGCGAGACCGCGCCGAAAGCGATGCCGCACGACGCCTTCATCGACCCGGCCACCGGCAAGCCGTACCCGTTCACCCCGCAGCTGGTCACCAGTGGCGTCTCGGTAGGTGTGCCCGGCACCCTGGCCACCTGGCAGCGGGCGTTGAACCGATGGGGGTCGCTGAACCTGCGCCAGGCGCTGCGGCCGGCCATCGGGATTGCCCGCCGCGGCTTCGTCGTCGATGACACCTTCCGCAGCCAGACCCTGGACAACAAGGAACGGTTCGCGGCCTTCAGCTCCACCTCAAGTCTCTACCTGCGAGGTGGTGACGCGCCGAAGGTCGGCTCGATCTTCCGCAACCCCGATCTGGCCGCCACCTACCAGGCGATCGGCCGCGAGGGCACCGGTGTGCTCTACCACGGCCGGATCGGCGCCGACATCGCCGCAGTCGTCCAGCGGCCACCGATCGTTCCCGGGACCACGCTGCCGGTGCCCAAGGGATATCTGAAGTCGTCCGACCTGGCCGCCTACCAGGTGATCAACCAGCAGCCGACCAAGATTAACTATCGTGGTCTGAAGGTGTACGGGATGGCGCCGTCCTCCAGCGGCGGCACCACCGTCGGCGAGGCGCTCAACATCTTGGACAACACAAAGCTGTCCCGGATGCCCAGGGTCAAGGCGTTGCACTACTACCTGGACGCCTCCGCGCTTGCCTTCGCCGACCGCAATGCCTATGTCGGTGATCCGGCGTACGTTGATGTGCCGACCACTACCCTGCTGTCCCAGCGGTTCGCGAATTCGCGGGCCTGCCTGATCAAGCCGAACGCCGCCCTGGTGACACCCACCGCGCCGGGCAAGCTGACCGCCGTCGGCTGCCATACCGCGACGGCCACACCGCGAACCGACACCGGCACGTCCACCAGCCACCTGGTCGCCTCGGACCGCTGGGGCAACGTGGTTTCCTACACCCTGACCATCGAGCAAACCGGTGGTTCCGGCATGGTGGTCCCGGGCCGTGGCTTCTTGTTGAACAACGAGCTGACCGACTTCAGCGCCGTCTACGATGCCGCCGACCCCAACCGGATCGAGGGCGGGAAGCGGCCCCGGAGCTCGATGTCACCGACCATTGTGTTGCGGCACGGCAAGCCCTTCCTGGCCGTGGGTTCACCGGGCGGCTCGACCATCATCACCACGGTGCTGCAGACGCTGGTGAACCGGATCGACCTCGGCATGACCCTGCCGCAGGCGGTGGCCGCTCCCCGCGCCTCCCACCGCAATCAGGCCACGGTGACGGCCGAGCCCGCCTTCATCAAGCGGTATGGCAGTCAGCTGGCCCGGTACGGTTACACCCTGACGCCAAGTGGCGATACCTTCACCAGCGCCGCCGAGATCGGTGCGGTGGCAGCACTGGAGTTCGGGCCGCGGGGCCGGGTGCTCGCCGTCGCCGAGCCTGTTCGGCGCGGTGGCGGTGATGCGGGGGTGGTGCACCCACGGGGCTGGCGGTGAGTGACGTCGGTGACGGGCAGCTCATTGTTCCGGCGCCAGCGAGAGTTGGCGCCGCTGAGAAGTAGCAGTAGCCAGCGCGGGAGCCAGTCACAGGTTGCCGGGGTCGCGTGATGGGCAGATGATTTCGTGCTGTCTTTCTTTCCCCAAGCTCTTGCGCTGGGCCACCCCCCAGAATTCTGGGCCGACCACCCCAACCCGGCCATACGATACGTCGACAACGACACCGCCACCCTTCTGACTAGAGAACCGAAGGCACCCTCTCGTATTTCGACCCGGGGACCCTTGGTGCAGAGAGGCTTTGTCCTCTCTCATTAGCCATCGAATCGAGCGGAGGAGGGAAACTTGACCGGTTAGGCCGGATGCCTATAAGACAACACCGTGAGTCTCATTGGTTTAGCCGGTATCCCGAACGCGATGGTCCGCCCCCTTACCCCGGAAGACCACGCTGAGCTGCTGGTGCTGCAGAGATGCTGCTGGGTGCAGGAGGCATTGCTCAACGACACTCTGGACATTCCTGCGCTGCACGAAACCCCGGATGATCTCCGCCAGTGGACCGAAACCTGGTGCGTCTGGTGCATCCGGCAAGAGCATCGAATGGTTGCCGCGGTGCGGGCGCGCCAGCTGGATGACGTATGGGAGATTGGCCGGCTGATGGTCGTCCCTGACCTGTCCGGGCGAGGCATCGGAAGATGGCTGCTTGACTACGCCGAGGCTCAGGCGCCGGCCGACACCAAGATGTTCTCGCTCTTCACGGGCGCCCAGAGTAACCGGAACATTCGCTCGTACCAGCGTGCTGGCTACCGTCTAGTCGAAGGTCCACCCGGCGTTTCTGGACACATCAAGGGTGCTGTGTTCTTGACCAAAGAAAGGCTAGCCCCCAATCGTCTCTG
>JBBSQO010000059.1:0-8741 GCA_038244025.1 Propionibacteriales bacterium | reverse complement strand
TTCCGCCGGTCGTGCAAATCGGGTTAAGCCACGGTTAAGTCGGTGGGTGCGGGACTCATTTGCTCAACCAGGAACGATGCAACCTTTGTGGATGCGACCAACAGGCGCAGGCCAGGCACTCGGGTTGGTGAGACCCAGCTGATCGGAACACCAACCGCATAGGGTGGACGTCGTGCGGAAATGGCGACTGCTGGCTGCCGGTGCAGCGATCACCCTGACGGCCGGATGCTCGCTGTTCGAACCTGTAACTGACCCGCAGCCGAACCCATCCGCCTTACCGCCCAGCGCCAGCCGGGCCTCGTCGTCTCGAGCCGCCCCGCCATCGACGGAGCCCAGTACGAAGCGCTCCATCCAGCCGGTGCCGGACGTGAAGCCGCCCGGATTCATCGACCCGCCAGCCGGGATGGGCATGGCCAGATATGCAAGCCAGCCGGTCAGCTGGAGCCCCTGTGGCGAGGGTTTACAGTGCGCCCGGATCGCCGTACCGCTGGACTATCATGATCCAGACGGGCAGGCGGTCACCATCAAGCTGACCAGGAAGCCGGCCACCAGATCGCCCGATCAGGGCGACCTGTTTGTGAATCCGGGTGGTCCCGGGGAGGCCGGCACCACCTTGGTGAGGAGGTTCGACAACCAAGGCTTGGAGGACTACACCATCGTTGGCTGGGATCCTCGGGGAACCGGCGGATCGACACCGGTTCAGTGCTTTCAGGGCAAGGCTGTTGAAAGGTACCTGGCCGTGGACACCTCACCGGATGATAAGGGTGAGACGAGAGAGTTGATCCAGGCCAACCGTACATTCGGCGCCTCCTGCCTGGCCGACTCCGGTGCCCTCCTGCAACACATCTCCACCCTCGACACCGTTGCGGACCTGGACCTCCTTCGGCAACTGCTCGGGAACAAGAAGCTCAGCTATCTGGGGTACTCGTACGGCACCGAGATCGGGGCCCGGTACGCTCAGGCGTACCCGGATCGGGTCGGTCGGATGGTGCTGGACAGCGCGGTCAATATCACCGGCAACGATGCGGTGGTGCAGGCCCAAGGCTTTGATCGGGCCCTGGCCGACTTCGCCGCCTGGTGCGCCGACCGCGGCTGCGACCTGGGGGCCAGCAAGGACGCCGTGGTGAAGTCGGTGACCGGCCTATGGGACACGCTGGATGCCCATCCGCTGATAGTCGGATCCCGGCAGCTGACCCAGTCACTGGCGGTGACCGGCGTGGCCGGGGTGCTCTATCAGGATCAACGTGGCTGGGATTTTCTGCAGAACGCCGTCAGCAAGGCACGCCGGGGCGACGGCCAGCTACTGCTCGATGCCGCCGATGGCTACAACCGGCGCGACAATCGCGGCGACTATGGCCAGCTGCTGTTCTCCTTTGCCGCCATTCGCTGCCTGGACGAGGCTGATCCGGGTATCGATGGAGCGAAGCGGAAGGCAGCGCGGGATGAGATCAAGGCTCCGATCTTTGGCAAGTACTTCGGTCCCGACTTCGCTTGCCCCACCTGGCCGGTGGCCGCGATCCCCAAGCCAGCAAAGATCACCGCGGTCGGCGCTGCGCCCATCGTCGTGATCGGCACCACCAGGGACCCGGCCACTCCTTATGAGTACGCGGTCGGCATGGCCAGGCAGCTGGACTCCGGTGTCCTGGTCACCCGTGACGGCGAGGGACACACCGCCTACGGCGACGGCAACGCCTGCATCGACCGTGTTGTGGTTCGCTACCTCGACGACCACATTGTGCCCAAGGACCGCACTCGCTGCTGAAGCCTTCCCGATCCTCGCCGACCCGTCACATTCTCCCCAGTTTTGCCGGCGTGTCGGTGAGGAAGTGACGGGTCGGCGGGGATCGTAGCTGACGAGAGCGAACGCGAAGTTATCACGCGAGTCAGCGGATCTGGTGTACCCGTCCGGAAGTACCCCAAGCGGTGTCGGCCGTCCAGATGGTGGCATCCAACCGCTCCCCGGTCGCGAGGCACAGCCGATCGCCGAGCGACAAGCCACTTCCTGACCTCCAGATTCGAGCTGCTCGCGCTCGGCCGTGTCCGCGCCGGCCTCACCTTTCAGGAAACAGAGCAGGGCAGAGGCGTCGAATAGGTTCACGCGAGGTCTTCTGTGGCGGCTTGACGTCGACGGTCCTCCATCAGCTCGCCAACCAGGTCGCCCCCATCCAAGCCGGCGCGTACCAAGGCCTTCGCGTGATCTCGAGTTGTCAGGACGATTCCCTGGCTGGTCTCCAGCAGGAGGAGACTAGAACCCGCAGTCAGATGGAAGCGTTCACGTAACTCGGCGGGGATCACCAATCGACCGCGATCGCGCATCACTACCGGATAAGTCCCATTCATGCATGCACTATCCCATTCAGGTTCAATGAATGGTATAGGTCGTCTTTGTTAGCCAGCACGGACAATTTCACACCTCGGCACAGCGATCGCTATAATTGGCGGTCGTCATGCCGGCCCGGTGGGCTGGACGACTCGCCGCCTTAGCTCAGTTGGTAGAGCGACGCACTCGTAATGCGTAGGTCTGGGGTTCGACTCCCCAAGGCGGCTCGCAGCGTTTGCCCAGTCAGAGCACGTTGAGCACCAGCCCCATTCATAGAGAGATCGCGTAGGCCGGACTGAAGTGACTTGAGTCTTTGATCCTCACCACAGATGGGACGGGATCCGACATCTAGCTCACGCATCTCACGCGCGGCGTCAACGACAGTCTCGTTTTCTCCTACACACTCTGCTCCGCCGGTCATGATGTCTCGGGCGATGGCCATAATGATCTTCCTGACGAGGCAGGGACAGGTTGGGAAGCCCATCTGGCATGATCACGCCGAGGAAACGCTGGAAAAGAAGCCCATCGGACTCAGCGAGAGCATCGGTGCAGTACCTGATGACTGGAGTGCGGAATGAATAGTGCAAAGACGAAGGCGATCAAAAAGGACGCGCGGCCGCTGCGTTATGAGAAGGATCTTGATCCGCTGGTCGAGCGTGTCGGTGATGCCCGGTATGCGCTGCTGGCGAAGCGTCCCATGCAACACATGACATTTAAGCCTGGCGAGCTACGCTGACGCAACAATTGATTGAGGAGGAGGGCTTTTCGTTTGTGGCGGTCGAGGGGGATTGGCCGGACAGTTGCAGCGTGAATCAGTCGGTTACGCACGCGCCGGCCGCATCAGAAAACCCGCGGGATGTGTTGCGCGGTTTGACCGGTGGCCGACCTGGATGTGGGCAAACACCGATGTCGCGGACTTCTTGACATAGCTGCGGGTTTTCAACGAGCCCCTTCGAGAGGAGCGACGTATCGGGTTCTACGGGTTCGCGGCGGCGCACGCAGCGACTCTGTCGTCGCGCCAAGATCGGGTTCAGTCAGCAATGCTGCCTGGAGTACGGACTCGAGGTGGCGCCACTGCCCGTTCGAGGTGACGACGTCGACCCGCTGGCATCGACGTCCCACCCACTGCCCTGCCTATCGCTGCATCGCGCTGCATCGCGCTGCATCGCGCGCCGGGCAGATCTCGCGACGCGGAACACAAGGGACTTCGATGACCCGCCGCTGAGAGTCCAGGACCCGTGGACGGTGGCGTGACGGGCCACCGCCAGCGGCCCGACCGCCCCTTTGGCATGGTCACGATGCAGCCCATGGCCGGACCCAACTGATAGCCGGCGCCAGGCTTTCGAGCTTCAGGAGTGCCGCCGAGTGAGAGCAGTTCGCCTGATTTGCTTGCCAGGATGTGAAGGGTGGATAGGTTGAGCTATGAGCAATTACATAGCTATCTATCTACAGAATCATGAGGCTGCCGCCTGTGGCGGGGTGGATCTGTTCAGACGAGTTGCGGACCAGCAGCGGGAGCGGCGCTGGGGCTTGGAGCTGGGGAAGTTAAGCGACGAGGTCGCTGATGATCTACGGAGGATGCGGGAGCTAATGCGAGTTGTCAAAGTGATGCGCAATCCGTTGCTGGAGGCTGCGGCGCGGTTGGGAGTACAGGTAGGGAGGGTCAAGCCGAACGGGCATCTGCTGCGACGGTCGCCATTGAGCGACTTGATCGAGGTCGAGGGTCTGTTTGATGCAGTCAATGCCAAGGCGGCCGGCTGGCGGGCGTTGCTTGCTGCCGATGACGAGAATCTTGAAGTGCATGTGCGGCCCTTGGCCCAGCGGGCGCAAACACAGCTCGACCGTTTGGAGGCGGTGCACCATGCGGTCGCTGCTGCCGTGCTGAGCTGAAGATCACGACAGAGCTCAGCGCCGGAGGCTTGGCCATGTCGGGTCAGCAGTGAGAACCGGCCCTTTTCGAGATCGGTGTGTCGAGAACACAAGGCAGCTAAAGCCCTTTTACGGTCGGCTGTTCAAGGAGTTGTTGCTGTCGCAAAGACGACTGTATTGTCGGCATACCCGGCCGCCCGACTATACGCTCCGCCGCAGGTGATCAAGCGAAGCTGGGGATCGGGGATCGGCCCATACACCGCGCGGGTGGGAAAGTCCTCCTTGGATGCCGTGAGGGTTCGGTCAACGACGAAGGTCTCTGTGTGACCGTCGGAGAGGTCGACTGTGATCTTCGAGCCCGGTTTGAGCTCACTCAGCCGGTAGAAGACAGCCGGGCCAGTTTTCGAGTCGATATGGCCTGCGATAACGGCGGGGCCAGTCTCACCTGGGAGCGGGCCGGCGGCGTACCATCCTGCCTGGTCGGGGTTGCGCGGGGCCGCGAGAGTGCCGTCTGGAAGCAGGGCAAGCTTTTCCAGCTGGGTGGTCTTCAGTCCGATGGCCGGGATGCTGAGGGAGATCACCCCGGGCCGGGTCGACGACGGCAGTGGCTGAGGTCCAGAGATTTCAGGGGACGTCTGGTGAGGGGACTTCGCCGATGTGCTGGGTGTGGGCGTCGCCCGAGGACTGGACGACTGCAGGGACGTCCCCGGTTCGCCTGCCGTCGTCTGCGCGCATCCGGGCAAGCCGAACAACACGGGCATGGCTAGCACCACCAGCGGCGCGATCATGGCCCGGATACTGTTTCTCACTGTCGCGTCCTCACTGTCGCGCCTCGACGACGATGGGGTCCGCATCTCCTACCAACTCATCCGCCGGTCCTCGCATGGCGGCCGGCTCGGCGCAGGGTCACGGTTCGGCGCGAGCGGACGGCAAGGGCGACCAGAGCCAGCAGCACCAGGCCGGCGCCGGCCAGCGACGGCGCGGAGATTGCCGCTGCCGGCCGGAACGGTCTATCGACCTGCTGGACCGCGGTGCCACCCTGGCCCGTCTCCATTCCGCGCTTGGGCATGGTAGTCATGCCGGAGGCATCCTCGATCTTGATCGCGGTCACGCCGCCCTTGGCGCCGTCCAGCACGATGAGGGTGTTCACGCTGCCCGGAGACAGTGCCACCTTCGTCATTGTCGGCTTGTCCTTGCCCTTGGTGGGAACGATCTTCACCGACCAGCTGCCGCCCTTCACCTGGGCATATCCAGTCGCTGTCCCGAAGGCCGCGTCCCGGGCCAGGACGGGGCCGCCGATCGCGGTCACGGTCACCACGGGTGCGGAGGTGGATGCCTGCAGCAGCCGGACCTTGGCCGATCCGGTCTTCGGCGGGGCCAGGTCATCTTTCAGGACCTTGCCGGTCAGGTGGGCGTTGGTGCCCACTGCCGCCACGGTGTAGGCGTGGCCGTCCTTGACGGTGACTGCCTGGCTGATGGCCGGCGAGCTGGACCTGTTCCCGCCCGCCGGGGTCATGCTGGCCACGTACGAACCGGCCGGCACCCGCTTGTAGTGAGAGACATCGCCGTAGCCGACATCAGCGAGCGAGAGCATCGACTTGCTGTTGGCGAATGAGGTCAAGGCCACGTTCACCGAGGGCGTGTCGGGCGACAGGTGGGCCAGTCGCACCCAGCCGCCGGTGCCAGAAGTCGTGTCGCTCGGCTCCTCTGCCGATGCTGGGACCGCCGCCATACCGGTGAGGGCGACCAGAATGCCGAGGGTGGCGAGCGACAGCTTGCGAACAGCGCGTCGGCCGCCTCCTCGGCGCAGTATTGATGTGATCATGCTTTCCTCCATTTCTGACCCGGCCGCTCTGGACGGGTTCTGCTACTGGGATTTAGCGCTGGCCTGGTCGGAGCCGACGGCATCGTCTCGACAAGCTCGGCCGACGTGATCACGGCCCTTCCCCAGGTGAGGGCAGCAGGCCGGTCGGGGCGTCGACGTCATAGGTGATCAACAACCCATCCCTGGTCCGCTGGATCGTGCGTGGGGCGTACGGCGCAGGCTGTTCAGCGAATACCTTGCTGAGCCGAGCCGCCGCAGTCGGAGAATCGGCCATCGGCAGGCCGTCCAGCTGTGAGATCAGCAGCTGCCGCCGTGGCTGACCATTCATCTCCTCTCCAGGAACTGCCGGTACGGCACTGACCGTGAGCTGGCCGAGTGTCGCGGCCCGAGTCAAAACGATCATGATGCGGGCATCGACCCGGCCATCGATGAGCAGGTTCCGAACGTCAACGGGAAGGTCGAGTGCCGGATTCTTGACCAAGTCACTGCCGACGGCCGATCGGGCGCTTCTGTCGCGATCAGCGTGCTTCCTAGCGGCCTTGATGCCTCGCTGTTGCACGCGGAAGATGGTGACGGACTTGTCGCCACCACCGAAGGTGGCGACGGTGAGTGAGTTGTCCAGCGCCCGCGCGATGGTGGGAGATTCGCCCGGGAACGTCCGCATCGAGCTGGTGCTGACCACATAGTCGTAAGTCCGCCAGCCGGTGGGTGTCCGGGCAGCGACCGCCCGATCGGTGTCCAGCTGGCCATACCAGACCAGGTTGTCGCGCGGGAAACCTGCCAACACCAAATCGACCCAGATCGAGCCGTCGATCGCGAGCCGGTGGTCGCGGTCGACATTCTGCTCTACCCAGGTCTCGGCCTGCCGCATCGGCTGGTCCTCGTCGTCGAGTAGCAGCCCACGCAGTTGGACCGCCCATAAGGGTGCCGCCACGGCGGCAATGAGGACGGCGACCAGGACCGCGGTCACGGTCTGGACGCGCTGCCGCATCGGCGATGATCGGGTCCGCGCCCGGTGGATGAACAGCTCGACGGCCGCCGGAATCACCAGGGCAGCAAAGGGCATCATCGCAATGACGTAGCCACTCGGCAGATATCCCGGACGCAGCATGAACACGATCAAGAAGAGCAGCGCCGATGCGACCGGCCAGAGCCGGCGGTCCCGCAGGCTCAGCAATGCCGCCACCGGGGCAGCCGCGGCAAGGACGGGGTCGAGCCGCAGCCATTGCCCGATAGCCACCCGTGCCTGGCTGCCGGCTTCGAACAGACTGCCGCTTGACGTACGTCCACCGAGCTGGGAGCCCAGCCCTGCGGGGAACAGTTCACCATGGATCACCGCCGACAACACATACGTGCCCCCCATCAGCACGAAGATGGCTGCCGCCACCGAGAGGGTGTAGCGCCGAGCCCCCCGATCGGCAAGGCGCCACATCTGCCAAGCCAGGAAGGGAAGAAAGAGAAGGTACGTCGGCTGGCTCAGTACGGCGATCGAGAAGCAGACTGCCGCGGCGGCGAAGGCCACCAGCTGGCGTCGTGGTGCGAAGACGAGGACGAATGCAGCCAATAGCCAAGGGGTCGCGACATTGTCTCCGAAGACGGTGCGGTGGAACTGGACCGCCAGCGGGGACAAGGCGTAGATCGCGACGGCGGCGGCCGCTGCCGGCCGGGACAGCTTCAGCCGGCGGGCGAGCATCCAGAGCAGGACGATGGCCGCGAGGTGGGCAACCACCATGGCTTCCCGGCCGGCCAGCACCGCGCTGTCGTACCGGGCGAAGGCGTCGGTGAGTCGGGTCCAGACGGCAATCTGGACCGGGCCGAGTGGCGGGTGGTGGTACCCATAGCTGTGGTGGGCCAGCTGGCCGGAGTAATCAATCGCAAAGGCCTGGGCGGTATAGGCTCCCTCCTCACCAGTTCGTTGCGGAGAGCCGCTCATGTTCACCAACTGCACGACGGCGGTCAGGGCGAACAACGGGAAAAACCAGCCGATCGAGCCGCGCCTGGTGCGCAACCATGCCATCAGTTGGGCACGCCGGTCCGGCGGTGGCGGCTGGCGTCGGTAGTTCGCCTGTAAGGCGACCAGCGCGGTGTACTCCGGCGAGCCTGGGCGCGGGACAAAGTGCTGGCCAGGGCATGACTCAGCCTGGGACGACACCATCCATTTCCCCCGATTGCACTGCGGCTGCGGACAGGACGTTCGGAGCCGGGAATCATCCCGATTGGTCGAACACGACCGCAGACGCGGTTACTTTTCGCCTGACTGCTCTTATTCCTGTCGCAGGTGAACACGAAGAATCTACACCAGATTCGGACATCGACCGGGCTGAGCGTGGAAATCGCCTGCTGCGGAAGTCTGGCGTGGATTTCCCGTGTTCCCCACAGCCTCGTTCGGCTAACGTGGGTTGTCCCAACGCACAGGAGGACATATGGCTGGAGAACCGGCATTCTTCGAGATCAGTGTCGAGAACACAGAGCGGGCAAAGACCTTCTACGGAGGCCTGTTCGGATGGCAGCTACAGCCGGGACCGTCTGGCGAGGGTTTCATGATCGACACTGGTGGCATCGCGGGCGGCCTGCATGGCGGGGACCAGGGCGCGACGCCGTACCTGTTCTTCCGGGTGGACGACATGGAGACCGCGATCTCCCGGGTCGAGGAGCTCGGCGGCCGGGTCGAGGAGATGAACGTGGAGGGTGACGCCGACTCGATCGCCAAGCACGGCAGGTTCAAGC
>JBBSQO010000058.1:0-8766 GCA_038244025.1 Propionibacteriales bacterium | reverse complement strand
GGAACGCGAGATTCAGGAGCTCGTGGGGCCAATCGCCTTCATGCGAGGGATGGAGTACCGGCGCAAGGGACGCGTCCTTGACCATCGCTGGTTCGGCGCCGATCGGCACCTCTTCGGTACGGTCACCGGCAGCCGGGAGCAGCCGTACAGCGTGAATGTCATTTTTGACCAGGCCAGGGAGCCAGTTGCTGGCGCCTGCAGCTGTCCCGTCCACGCGAACTGCAAACATGTCGCGGCACTCCTGCTGTCTGTTCTCTCTCGGAATGGCTCCCAGCCACCGGCTGTGGCGAGGGTCGCCCCGTGGCAGCAGGCATTGGCTGGTCTGGTCGAAGAGGGCCAACCGGCGGCAGACGAGATCGGCCTGGGTCTCCAGTTCGAATTGTCCAGTGGCGCGCGCCCACAGTCACGTTATGGCGGCTATGTCTCCAAGCCGCGGCTTAACATCCGGCCGGTGGTGCCCGGGAAGAACGGTCGCTGGATCCGCAGCGGGGTCTCCTGGCAGGACTTCAGCTATCTCGGTCGGTATGGCGTCAATCACTATCCAACCGAGCAGGTACGGATCCTTCGCGAGATCCACGCACTGTGTAGCGCTGGTGAGTCGCCCTACTACCAGAACAACCCCTGGCTTTCCCCGGACTCCGTCAGCAGCACCATCTGGACCCTGTTGGATGAGGCGATGAGCCACGGCTTGGCCCTCGTCCGGGCGGACCGCGGTCAAAGCCCGGTCCGGATCCGAGCCGAGCCGGTCCGAGCAACGCTCGACGTGTGTGCGGAGGCTGACGCACTTGAGCTCCGGCCGATGCTCGGCTCCCTGGATGAGGAGATCATCGACCCGAGTGCGGCAACCTTCATCGGAGTGCCGGCCCATGGGCTCTACTTCTGGCAACCGCCAGAGCGGCCATATACCGACTGGAGCTCAGTTGACTTCACCCTGGCTCGTCTCTCCGCCCCGCTGGCCGAGAAGGCGCGGCACTTCTTCGGCCGTACCGACAAGATCACCGTGCCACGCGCAGACCAGGAGCGGTTCGTCGGCGAGCTGCTGCCAGTGCTGCGGCAACGGCTGGAGCTGACCTCGACGGATGAGAGCTTCACCTTTCCTGCCCTCCCCGAGCCGCAGCTGTGGCTGGTTGCTGAGTTCCTGTCCGAGCACCGCGCGAATCTGACCTGGGGCTGGCAGTATGTCGCTGCCGGGACGGATTCCGACGTACTGCCGACGACGGAGTCCCTGTTGCCGCTCTGGCCGGAAGCCAGCCAGGGGGTCTACCGGGATCCGGCGGCCGAGACTGCCATCGTCGGGGCCGTTGGGGAGAAGTCGGAACGGTTACGACGAGGCAGCGATCGCCATGATGTCCGGCACCGGCCGGCCCCGACAAGGAGCTTGGGACCGTCCGAGACCGTCGAGTTTGTCAGCCAGGAGCTGCCGGCACTGCAGGAAATCAACGGCCTGCAGATTCGGGTCATCGGTGAGCCGCTGGACTATCGGGCGGCGGATGACGACGTCCAGATCGAGCTGTCCACCAGCCAGCGCGACAACGAGCGCGACTGGTTCGACCTGGCGGTGGCGGTCACCATCGACTCCGAGAAGGTCACCTTCACCGAGCTCTTCTCCGCACTCGCCACCGGCCAGCGGTCGATGATCTTGCCCAGCGGCCGTTACTTTGCCCTGGGTACGGAGAAGTTCAACCAGCTGCGGACCTTGATCGAGGAGGCCCGGCTGTTGCAGGACAAGGAATCCGACACCCTGCGGATCAGTCGTTACCAGGCCGGTCTGTGGGAGGAGCTGCAGCAGCTGGGCATCATCACCGCGCAGGCCGAATCCTGGCGGCAGACCGTAGGAGCGCTGGTCTCCGGAGAGATCGAGCCGCAGCCGATCCCGGACGGATTTACCGCCACGCTACGTCCCTATCAACACCATGGTTTCGACTGGCTCTCTTTCCTTTACCAGGCAGGACTTGGCGGTGTGCTGGCCGACGACATGGGGCTTGGCAAGACGGTCCAGGCGCTGGCCCTGATCATGGCCCGCCAACCAGCCGCCGGTAAGCCGTTCCTCGTCGTCGCTCCGACCAGCGTGGTGGGCAACTGGGCGGCGGAGGCGGCCAGGTTCGCACCGGGTCTTCGAGTGGTGGCGATCAGTGAAACTCGGGCCCGCCGGTCAACCGAGCTGGCCGAAGCCTGTCGCGAGGCTGACCTGGTGATCACGTCCTATGCGTTGTTCCGGTTGGAGTTCGATGCGTACGCCGAGCTGGAGTGGGCCGCTCTGATTCTGGACGAGGCGCAGTTCGTCAAGAACCGGCAGTCCATTGGCTACCAGAATGCCCGTAAGCTGGCGGCCCCGTTCAAGCTGGCTATCACCGGTACGCCGATGGAGAACAGCTTGATGGACCTGTGGTCAATGTTCTCCATCGTCGCCCCAGGACTGTTCAGCGGACCGGAGAAGTTTGGCACCTACTACCGCAAGCCGATCGAGAAGCAGGGCGACACCGATCTCCTTGATCGGCTGCGGCGGCGGATCCGGCCGCTGATGCTACGGCGCACCAAGGAGCAGGTGGCCATCGACCTGCCCGCCAAGCAGGAACAGGTGGTCGAGGTCGAGCTCAACCCGAGGCACCGCCGGGCCTACGACACGTTCCTGCACCGGGAACGGCAGAAGATCCTCGGTCTCATTGGTGATCTCGACAAGAACCGCTTCACCATCTTCCGGTCGCTGACCTTGCTCCGACAGGCCAGCCTGGATGTGAGCCTGATCGATGAGGCACATGGAAGCGTCGCGGCCAGCAAGCTGGATGTGCTGTTCGACCTGCTGGACGATGTGCTTGCCGAGGGACACACCACGTTGATCTTCAGCCAGTTCACCAGCTTCCTGGCCCGGGTACGGGACCGGCTCGATGCGCGGGGCACTGACTACTGCTACCTGGACGGGAAGACCCGGCAGCGAGGAAAGGTGCTGGAGCGGTTCCGCACCGGAGCCGTTCCAGTCTTTCTGATCAGCCTGAAGGCTGGCGGCGTCGGGCTCAACCTGACCGAGGCGGACTACTGCATCCTGCTCGACCCATGGTGGAACCCGGCTACCGAGGCGCAGGCGATCGAACGGACGCACCGCATCGGTCAGACCCGGCGGGTGATGGTCTATCGGCTTGTGGCCAGGGACACGATCGAGGAAAAGGTGATGGCGCTGAAGTCGGCCAAGGCAAAGCTGTTCTCCTCCGTGATGGCCGATGGCGCCCATGCAGGTGCGGGGATCAGCGCAGCCGACATCCGTGCCCTGCTTGAGTAGTGGTCACGTGCGGTCAGCATCACGATGGGCAACAATCTGAGCCGCACTGATGGAGCCGCCGGTGGCCGCCTTCCGGACTTCGGCATGCTTCATTATGCAGCGATTCATGCCCGCCACCAGTTTTGTCACCCAAGAACACGAACACGTTGGTCGCTCACGCTCAAGGAGTCTGCTTGCCACTCTTCTGCCGTGACGAAACTGGCAGCTGGGCTGCCAGCGGTTAAGGCCGCACCCAACCTGGAGCAGCCAGCCGGGTCAGGTCGCCAGATCCGAGTGGCGGGATGTTCCAGCTCATGGTGAACTTTCCCTGCTCGACATCGCCGATGATCCGGAGCCGATGTGGCGTCTGGAGGAAGACGATGTCCGCGCAGAAGTGCACCGGACTGCCCCAGCCACCCGTACTGGCGACCGGGAGGGCCTGGTGGTCCGGCAAGGTGATCGTGTCGGTGAACCACCGGTCGTCACCACAGGCGATCGACTGCGGGGACTGACCGAGGTCCAGGCTCACGACCCAGCCGCCGGAGGTGGTCTGCACACTGACGTGTGCAATGCCAGGGAGCAGCAGCTCGACCGGCTGATCAGCCGGTTCAAACCACTGCTCCTCCGCTGCCATCCCGTCCTCACCCGGGTGGCGCTCGCCCCGCTCAACCGATGGGGACAGGCCAACGGGTAGGGAGAGGCCAACCGGTAGGGACAGGTGGGCAAGCTGGTCCGCCAGCTGGTGTTCGGCTGCCGTGGGTTTGGTCTCGCCGGGAACGTCTGGTGGGGCTTCCATGGCAGGCAGCAGGTGGGCCCAGACCGCGTCCAGAATGCCCTGCATGTTTTCGGTGGCCGAGGTGATGGCAATGACCGCATCCTGCTCGGGCAGCACCAGGCAGAACTGTCCGAAGGCACCGTCGCCGCGGTAGCCATGGGTCGCCAGCCAGAACTGATAGCCGTACCCCTGCAGCCAGTCGGGCCCGGCGTCCGGCCGGTCCGCGGTGGAGATCTGCTTCCTGGTCGCCTCAGCCACCCACTCCTCCGGCACGATCTGCCGGCCGTGCCACCGGCCGCGCTGCAGGTACAGCTGGCCGAGCTTGGCGACCGACTCGGTCGTGAGGTGTAGCCCGGTGAAGCCCAGATTGCGGCCCTGCGGGTCTGCACTCCAGTACGCCTCGGAGATACCGAGCGGCTCAAACAGGCGGGACTGGAGATAGTCCACCAACCGCTCACCGGTGACGTTTTGCAGGATGACGGCTAGGACGTAGGTTGCGGAGTTGTTGTAGGCGAAGACGGAGCCGGGATCCTGATCCGGCGGGATGGAGAAGAACCCGCGGACCAGGTTCGTCTCCGTGTCCACAGAGTCGAGTGTGCCGGCCGACGAGGCAACAGCCGGTGACTTCCGGGCCGCCTCGGCAGCGAACACCCGCTCCAAGGTGTCCTGCCGGTGACCGGTCGCCATGCTGAGCAGGTGCTGGATCCGCATGCTGGCCACCCGCTCGTCGAGCTCGGCCGTCACCAGCTCGGGGAAATGTGAGATGACCAGGTCATCCACCGACAGCCGCCCCTCGGCAATGGCCAGCCCGATCGCGGTCGAGGTGAACGACTTGCTCAGCGAGTACAGCAGTTGAACCCCGTCGGCGGTGTATGGATGCCACCAGCCCTCGGCCACCACCTGGCCATGCCGGACCACCATCACACTGTGCAGCTCAAGCGCCTCAGCGCGCACCCGATCCAGGAAGTCGGTGATGCCGGCCGCCGAGACGCCCTGCTTTGAGGGATGGCTGCGGGGGAGGGAAACGGTCGCTGCCTTAGAGATGGCCATGGGCTCGACCTTACGCAGTCGCCGCCATGGTGACGCCATCCGGACAGGTCTGAGAAGTGCAATGTGTCGAGGTGATTCGCTCCTGCCCCCGAGCTGTTGAGACACTGGACGGGTGCGCAATGTAGTGGTCCTCGGAAGTACCGGCTCGATCGGCACCCAGGCGCTGGAGGTGGTCGCCGAACGGCCGGACCAGTTCCGGGTCGTCGCGCTCGCGGCCGGTGGCACCAAGATCGATCTGCTGGCTCGGCAGGTGCTGGACACTGGTGTCGACCTTGTCGGAGTCACCTGGGCCACCGCCGTCCAGGACCTGCAGCTGGCGCTGTATGCCCAGGCCAAGAAGCGTGGCTGGTCCAGCGGTGACTTCCACCTGCCACGGATTGTCGCGGGGCCGGATGCCGCCACCCTGGTCGCCGAGCACCCGTGCGATGTCGTCCTCAATGGCATCACCGGGTCAGCCGGTCTGGCCCCGACCCTTGCCGTACTGAAGGCCGGCCGCATCCTGGCCCTGGCCAACAAGGAGTCACTGGTCATCGGCGGTCGGCTGGTGATCGACGCCGCTGCCGACGGCCAGCTGGTCGCGGTGGACTCCGAGCACTCGGCCTTCGCCCAATGCCTGCGCGGTGGCACCGCCGGCGAGGTGGACCGGCTGATCCTGACGGCCAGCGGCGGTCCGTTCCGCGGCCGTACCCGGGAGCAGATGGCAACCGTGACGCCGGCCGAGGCGCTGGCGCACCCGACCTGGAAGATGGGGCGGGTGATCACCACCAACTCGGCCACGCTGGTGAACAAGGGTCTGGAGCTGTTGGAGGCTCACCTGCTCTATGGGGTTGAGCTGGACCGGATCGATGTGGTCGTGCACCCACAGTCGGTGGTCCACTCGATGGTACAGTTCGTCGACGGCGCAACGCTGGCCCAGTGCTCGCCGCCGGACATGAAGCTCCCGATTGCGCTTGGTCTCGGGTGGCCGGACCGGGTCGCCGGTGCGGCCCGGCCGTGTGACTGGAGCCGGGCCAGCAGCTGGGAGTTCGAGCCGCTGGACAACGAGGCCTTTCCGGCAGTCGAGCTGGCCCGTACGGTGGGCCGGCTGGGCGGAACCGCCCCGGCCGTCTTCAACGCCGCCAACGAGGCCTGCGTGGATGCCTTCCATGAGGGCCGGATCTCCTTCCTCGACATCTTGGACCTGGTTGGCCAAGTGGTGGCGGAGCACTGCGGAGACTCGACCGAAAGGACGGGCTCGGCCAGCAACAACGGGGACATTTCGGCCGCCGACGTAGGCTCTATCTTGGTCCCCCCGCCCGACGTCACGGTGGAAAGTGTGTTGGCTGCCGACCACTGGGCCCGGACCCGAGCCGACAGCCTCACCCGAAGCGGCCCGATGAGAACAGCCCCGATGGGAACAGGCGAGACGAGAGTGGACGACCGACACTGATGGACCGGCATCGATGAACACTGTCATCTACCTCCTCGGGGCGGTGGTGTTCTTCGCCCTGGTGATGGCTTCGATCGCCTTGCATGAGATCGGCCACCTGGTGCCGGGCAAACTTTTCGACGTCAAGACCACCCAGTACTTTGTCGGGTTTGGCAAGACGTTGTGGTCACGCCGGAAGGGCGAGACCGAGTACGGAGTCAAGGCCATCCCGCTGGGTGGCTACTGCCGCTTCGTCGGGATGTACCCGCCGGCCCGGGCCGATGGTGGTCGGGTACGCAAGATGAGCACCGGGATCTTTGTCGCAATGGCCGAGACGGCGCGGGAGGTGGAATGGGAAGACATCCGTCCAGAGGATGACGGCCGGCTGTTCTACCAGAAGAAGTTCTGGCAGAAGCTGATCATCATGATGGGCGGCCCGATGATGAACATCCTGCTGGCCTTCATCATCATGCTCGGGGTCACCGGTCTCTACGGCGCCTACCGGCCCCAACTGACGATCCAGACGGTGAGTGAGTGCATCATCCCGGCCAACCAGGGTGATCGGAAATGCACCGCCGGCGATCCAAAGTCGCCCGCCTCCCTGGCCGGTGTCAAGGCCGGCGACCGCATCGTCGCCTTCAACGGGCAGCCGATGCAGGACTGGGACCAGGTTTCCGCCGCGATCCGGGACAATCTGGACCGGCAGGTCGTGGTGACCGTCGAGCGCGATGGACAACGGGTCGAGCTCAAGCCCGTCCACACCATCATCACCGGCGTGCCCAATGAGTGGGACCCCGGCAAGCAGGTACAGGCCGGGTTCTTCGGGGTTTCCCCGACCAGCGTGCGGGAGCGTGGCGGTCCTGTCGTGGTCGGCCAAGACATGTGGCAGATGACTGAACAAACTGGCCATGCGCTGCTCCGTTTCCCGGTCAAGGTCTACCGGGTGGCGGCCGACCTGGTCACCGGCAAGCCCCGGGACCTGTACGGCCCGATGAGCATTGTCGGCGCCAGCCGGGCGGCCGGTGAGGTGGCGGCCACCACGTTGATGACTGCACCGGACAAGGTGGCCACCGGGTTCTCGCTGCTGGGGTCGGTGAACTTGTTTGTCGCGCTCTTCAACTTCATCCCGCTGCTGCCGCTGGATGGCGGCCACATCGCCGGGGCCTGCTATGAGGCGGTCCGCCGCTGGCTGGCCCGGCTGCGCGGGCGGGCCGACCCGGGCTACGCCGACACGGCAAAGATGTTGCCGGTCGCCTATGTTGTAGGTGGAGCCATCGCGCTCGCTGGTGTCGTCTTAATCGTGGCCGACATCATCGATCCGATCACGCTTTTCTGAGCAGGTGGCGAGCCTGCTCTGCTGAACAGAACCACCGGGACTCCGTTGAGCCCCACCAATCTGAGATCTGGAAGAGGGACCATGAGCATCGACCTGGGCATGCCGGCGGCGCCACCTGTCACGCTGGCCGAACGCCGCAAGACGCGCAAGATCAAGGTCGGCAAGGTCTTCGTCGGCGGCGACGCACCGATCAGCGTCCAGTCGATGACGACCACCCTGACCGCCGACATCAATGCGACGCTGCAGCAGATCGCGGAGCTGACCGCCACCGGCTGCGACATTGTCCGGGTGGCCGTGCCCAGCCAGGATGACGCCGCAGCGTTGTCGGCCATTGCCCACAAGAGCCAGATCCCGGTGATCGCCGACATTCACTTCCAGCCGAAGTACGTGTTTGCCGCCATTGACGCCGGCTGCGCGGCCGTACGGGTGAATCCCGGTAACATCCGCGCCTTCGATGATCAGGTCAAGCAGATCGCCAAGGCAGCCGCCGATGCCGGCGTCTCGATCCGGATCGGGGTCAACGCGGGATCGCTGGACAAGCGGCTGCTGGCCAAGTACGGATCGGCGACCCCGGAGGCGCTGGTGGAGTCGGCCCTGTGGGAGGCCAGCCTGTTTGAGGAGCACGGCTTCCGCGATTTCAAGATCTCGGTCAAACACCATGACCCGGTCGTGATGGTGAAGGCGTACGAGCAGCTCTCCGCAGCCTGCGACTATCCCTTGCACCTCGGCGTGACCGAGGCCGGACCGGCCTTCCAGGGCACCATCAAGTCGGCCACCGCCTTCGGCGCCCTGCTGTCCAAGGGCATCGGTGACACCATCCGCGTATCGCTGTCCGCTCCGCCGGTCGAGGAGATCAAGGTGGGCAATCAGATTCTGCAGTCGCTCAATCTCCGCCCCCGCAAGCTCGAGATCGTGTCCTGCCCCTCGTGCGGCAGGGCGCAGGT
>JBBSQO010000057.1:0-8768 GCA_038244025.1 Propionibacteriales bacterium | reverse complement strand
GCTGCCCGCCTCGGGTCTGACTTCAGCTGGCCCGGGGTGCTGTCCGGCCTGATCCGTGGTGAGGACCTGACCGCGGGGGCCGCCGAGTGGGCGATGGGCCGGATCCTCGCTGGCGAGGCCTCCCCGGCGCAGATTGCTGGCTTCGTGGTTGCCTTGCGCAGCAAGGGTGAGACGGTGTCGGAAATCTCCGGGCTGGCCAACGCCATGCTCGCTTTTGCGACTCCCATCACCATCACCGGCCTGTCGGTGGACGTGGTCGGTTCCGGTGGTGACCGAGCCAATACGGTGAACGTCTCGACGATGGCCGCTCTGGTGGCGGCTGCAGCCGGAGCCCAGGTGGTCAAGCATGGCAACCGGGCCGCTTCCTCGGCCTGCGGCACTGCCGATGTCCTGGAGGAGCTCGGAGTGGTGCTCGATCTTCCGCCAGCGGCACAGCAGCAAGTCGTCACTACGGCCGGAATCAGCTTTCTCTTCGCGCCGCATTATCATCCGGCCCTTCGGCATGCCGCCGTCCCGCGCCGCGAGCTGGCCATCCCGACCACGTTCAACTTCCTCGGTCCGCTGGCGAACCCGGCCCGGCCGGGCGCGCTGGCCGTCGGTGTTGCGGATGCCCGGATGGCCGAGCTGATGGCTGGGGTGCTGACCGAACGCGGCTGCCAGGGGCTGGTCTTCCACGGTGACGACGGGCTGGACGAGCTGACCACCACCACGACGTCGACGGTCTGGTTGTTCGCCGATGGGCAGAACGTGAGGACCGAGCTCGACCCGGCAGACCTGGGTCTGGACCGGGCGTCGGCCGGTGATCTGGTCGGCGGTGACCCGGTCCACAATGCCCGGGTGGTGCACGATCTGGTCAACGGAGCGCTGGGGCCGATCCGGGACATCGTGCTGCTGAACGCCGCTGCCGCCCTGCTGGCCCACGCGGGGCCGGATATTGAGGCACCGCTGACCGAGCAGTTCCGTACCGGGATTCAGCGTGCCTCGACAGCACTGGACTCCGGTGCGGCAAAGGAAACGCTGCGCAGCTGGGTGCAGGCAACTCAGCAGGCTCGGCCCGGCTGAGCCTGTTGGTTCAGTGAGCCATACTGCACACCATGATCTCGCGTGAGCTGGCCCATCGGCTGGCCGGACTACTCGACTGGGTGCCGGCTAATGGTGACCGGTTCTACATCCCCCGACCGGAGATCGAGGACGCGGTTTTCACCGTCAGTGAGATGGTGGTCGAACACGTCCGCACTGGGCTGGAGTCCACCTTCCACTTCAACGGCACCACGGAGTGGGCGCTGGATTCCATCGAGAGCTCGGCTGCGGTCTGGTTGCCGCGCGAAGATCAGCTTCGTGAGCTGCTGGGGGACAGCTTCGTGTCCCTGGACCGGCAGGGGGACCAGTACGTGGTCACGACGACGGGTGTCGGCGGCGCCACCCACACCCAGCCAGCGGCCGATGCCAGCGATGCGTACGGCTGCGCTCTGCTCGACCAAGGGGCAGCTCAGGCCCAGTACTCGAGCAAGGCAGCCAGGTAGGTACCGAGCAGCAGCGGTGGTGCATAGGCAAACGCGCCGGGCCGGCGGCGGAGCAGCTGGACGACACCCCAGACCCCGCCTGCCAGGCTGCCGAGGACCAGCGCCCAGAGCAGCAGCGTCCAGGACTGGGCGGCGCTGGCCGCACCAAGCAACGGGGCCAGCCGGACATCTCCAAACCCGATCCCTGCCCGGCTGAAGAACCACAGCCCGAGGTACAGGACCAGGGCTATGGCGGCGCCCGCGGCGGATCGCAACACGGCATTCCAGCTGGCACCGAGCAACGGCATGCTAGCCACGGCGATGACCATCAGCAGCCAGCCGGCCTGGGTCAGCTGGATCGGCAGCCAGGTGGTCGCCGCATCGATCGCCACCAGGATCACCCCCACCACCGACAGCACCACCCAGGGTGGCTGCAGGGCCAGCGGCACCGTCGCCCAGGCGACCCCGGCGGCAGCAAGGCTCGCGAAGAGGGTACCGACCAGGAAGCGCTTCGAGGCCAGCTCACGGTAGGGCGTCTTGGTCTCCGAGCCGGGGCCTTCCGGCTCCGGGAGCCGCCGCAGCAGCGGACAGGTGACCAGCCCGGTCAGCAGGCCGGTGAGGAGCACGGCTGTCATGACTGCGCCGAAACTGGCCATTGCTCGATCGTAGTGGGCTCGATCGTCGTGGGCCCGGTATTCGGGACAGTCGTCATCGTTGTCCTCCCAGCAGAGTTGTCGTCACTTCCAGCAAGCTACCGTCGGTGCACCGATATGAGCGGCACGTGCTGGTACCGGTTTGGGCTGGTACCGGTTTGTCGGAGCGAACCAGTAATGTCGCGACATGGCTGATTCCTATCTCCGCTATCCCGACATCCACGGCGACCAGGTGGTCTGCTGCGCTGGTGATGACGTGTGGCTCGCACCATTGTCGGGCGGTCGCGCCTGGCGGCTGACCAGCGATGAATGCCCGGTCAGCTACCCGCGTTTCTCCCCCGATGGCCGCTACGTTGCCTGGACCTCGACACGGGACGGGCATCAGGAGGCCATGGTGCTGGAGCTGGCCGGGGGATCACCCCGCCGACTCACCTGGTGGGGCTCGGCGACGACCAGGGTGCTCGGCTGGACCGCCGACCAACGGGTGCTGGTGGCCTCGGCCGCCGGCGAGGACAACAGCCGCCATCTGGTAGTCAAGGCCGTCGACCTGGACGGCGCGACTGAGCGGTTGCGGGTCGGCCCCGCGTCCGGCGTCGCGATCCATCCCGATGGCCCGGTGGTGGTGTCCACGCCCGGCAGCCGTCCGCCAGCGTACTGGAAGCGTTATCGCGGTGGTACGGCGTCCCGGCTGTGGCTGGACCGGGTGGGCGATGGCGCGCAGTACGAACCGCTGCTCCCCGGCATCCAGGCCGGCCTGGTCAGCCCGCTGTGGATCGGGGACCGGCTGGTGTTTGCCAGCGACCTGGCAGCCTCCCTGCCCGGTCGGGCCGACGGACAAGCCGACCTCTTTTCCATCGCACCACTTGACGGCGCCGGTCAACCACGCGCCGGGGAGCCACTCCAGCACACCGCCCACACCATCGCCGAGGGTTATCTCCGGGATCCCTCGTCCGATGGCCGGCGGATCGTCTATCACGCCCGTGGCCTGCTTTACCTGCTGGACTCACTGGACGCCGAGCCCCAGCCGCTGGAGATCAGTGTCGGCGGCGGGCTGGCCGGCCGGCGCCGCCGGCTGCTGAGGCCCAGCGACCAGCTCACCGCCGTACGACCAGACCTGGGTGGCGATGCCAGCCTGCTGGAGTGGCGCGGCAACGCCTTCCAGCTGGTACACCGGCAGGGCCCGGCCCGCGCCGTTGCCGCCGAGCCAGGGGTGCGGTTCCGCGAGCCCCGGCTATTCGGGACGACCGGTCTGGCGATCATGGTCAGCGACGCAGCCGGTGAGGACCGGTTGGAGATCCGCTCGCTGTCCGGCGAGACCGAACCGCGCCACCTTGCGTCCGGGCAGCTGGGCCGGGTGCTGCACCTGGAGGTCAGCCCGGCTGCCGACCGCGTCGCCGCCATCTCCCATGATGGGGGAGTCCATCTTGTCGACGTGGACAGCGGTCAAGTCCGTACCGTGGCGCACAGCACCGAAGGTGAAGCGAAGTCGCCGACCTTCTCCTCCGACGGTCGGTACCTGGTCTGGAGCCAGCCAACCGTCTCCGACGACCATCACCAGCTGATGGCTGTTGATCTCGAGACGGATGAGGCGCCGGCAGTCGCGCTGACCAGCGGCCGGTTCAGTGACACGTCGCCCAGCTTCACCCTCGACGGCAGGTACCTCGCCTTCCTTTCGGCCCGCACCTTCGACCCGAGCTATGACGTCCACAGTTTCAACCTGTCCTTCGGCTCCGCATTGCGACCGTGTCTGATTCCCTTGTCAGCAACGGAGCCTGCCCCGTTCGGCCCGAGTGTCGAGGGTTGGCAGATCAGTAGCCCGAAAGACCATGCGGCTGCCCGGTCGGGATCGGCCCAGTCCCAACCAACCCAGTCCGAACCGGCCCAGTCTGAGTCGGAGGTGCCGCCGTCGGCCACGGTGTCTTCACATCGCTCGCCGGGAGGGCCGGAAGTCGCTGCGCTCCTCGATATATCGGCGGCCATCGACCTGGACGGGTTCGAGGAGCGGATCATCCCGTTCCCGGTGCCGTCGGACAGTTACCGTGACCTGCAGGCTGTTGACGGTGGTGTGCTGTGGATCCGGGAGATGGCCAAGGGCGCGCTGGGGACGGCCAGGGCTGGTGTCGAGGCTGAGGCCCCAGCCGACATGCTGGAGTTCTTTTCCTTCCCAGCCAGGAAGGTTGAGGTGCTGGCGGACAAGATCGACACGTACGCACCGAGCGGGGATGGTAAGCGTCTGGTGGTACGAGAGGGCGACTCGATGGTGGTCTGCCCCGCGGCCAAGCGGGTCGACAAGGACAGTGCCGAACGGGTGGAGGTCGATCTGTCCCGGCTGCGGCACGAGGTAGATCCGGTGGCGGAGTGGCAGCAGATGTTCAACGAGACCACCAGGCTGATGGCTGAGCTGTACTGGCGCGATGACCTGGACGGGGTGGACTGGCGGGACGTGATCGAGCATTACCGTCCGGTGGTGGGCCGGCTCGGCTGCCACGATGACCTGGTGGACCTGTTGTGGGAGACCGTCGGTGAGATGAACACTTCGCATGCCTACGTCCAGCCAGCAAATCCGGCCGGGGACCAGAAACGCAAGCTCGGCCTGCTCGGGGCCGACCTGGCGCTGGCGCCGGATGGCAGCTGGGTGATCGAGCGGATCCTGCCCGGCGAGTCCAGCGACCCGGCGGCCAGATCGCCACTGCGGGCAGCCGGTGTCAATGCCCAGGTGGGTGATGTGATGGCGTCCATCGGCGGACGGCCGCTGTCGGCCGAGCTCAGCCCGGCCATGGCGCTGGTCGGAGCCGCCAACCAGCCGATTGAGCTGACTCTCCGCTCGGCCGAAGAGGGCTCCAGCCGACGGGTCGTGGTGGTGCCGATCGAGGATGAGGAGACGCTGCGCTATCAGGCCTGGGTGGCATCCCGGCGCGACTACATACGAGAGCATGCCGAGGGCCGGCTCGGCTACCTGCACGTTCCCGACATGATGAGCGTCGGCTGGGCTCAGATTCATCGCGACATCGAGCTGGCCACCCGGGCCGAGGGGCTTATCGTCGACGTCCGGTACAACCGGGGCGGCCACACCAGCCAGCTGGTGATCGAGCGGTTGTCCCGCAAGGTGCTGGGTTGGACCACGGCGCGACATTTCACCCAGCGGCGGAGCTATCCCGAGCAGTCGCCACGCGGGCCGGTGATCTTCGTCGCCAACGAGTTCTCCGGCTCCGACGGCGACATTGTGAACGCGGCCGCACAGGCGAGTCATCTGGGCCCGATCGTCGGGGTGCGGACCTGGGGTGGGGTGATCGGCATCGATGGCCGGTTCTCCCTGGTCGATGGCACCTCGGTCACCCAGCCGCGCTATGCCTTCTGGCTGAAGGGATATGGCTGGGGGGTGGAGAACCACGGTGTCGACCCCGACATCGAGGTGGCGGTGTCGCCGGCCGACTTCTTTGCCGGCCAGGATCCCCAGCTGGACCGGGCCATTGCGGAAGCGCTGGCCCGGCTGGCGAAATCTCCGGCCGAACAGCCGCCGACCATCCCGCCGGCCCGGGTGAGCAGGGAGTGATCAGAGTCAGCTAAGCGCAAACAGGCACTCCCGCCGGAGTGGGAGCGCCTGTTTCGTTGTGTCGCTGAAGTCAGCATTGTGCGGGGCTAACGTCAGCGTTGGGCCTTGGTGAAGCCGGCAGACTCGGCGGCTTCCTCACTGCTGAACCAGACCTCGGCAATCGTATGTTCGTAGCCGGAGGACTCCGGCAGGTGGTACTTCATTGAGCGCTTGTTGCCCTTGATGGTGTACCCCTCGGGTGGTTCATCTCCGACATAAGCGCCCTCGCCATACTTGCCCCTCCCGTCATCACCGGATGGAGCTGTCTGGTCAGCCGTGCTCGCGTCGACCGGGTCGGCGGCCGCGTCCGAAGCCGCATCACCGGACACGTCGGTGACCAGCGTGTCTCGGCCGTCGGCGGTGGTATCCAGGTCACCGACACCGGCCTTCTCCGCGACTGCGGTGTCCGAGCCGCCAAGATCCGCGACCTCGGTCGGCTCGCTGGCGGCGCGCTGGGGCTTGACGTCGGTGTCCTCCTCGGCTCCGAACCCCGCTGCCGCGCCGGTGGGGGTGGCCGGCCGCGGGGCCTGCCACTCCGACTCCTGACCGCCACCGCCGAACCACTTCTTCGCGGCGAACGCGGCGGCCCCACCCAGGGCGGCGATGATGGCAATGCGTCTCACCCAGCGGCGCTTCTTCTTTTGTTCGGGCAGCACCAGCTCCCCCGTCAATGCCGCTGCTGTTGCCGCGCCACGCTTCTTCGCCTCGGTGGCCAGCGGCGAATGTGCCGCCTCGCTCAGGACCTCGTTCAGCCGGGGAAGCAGGTCATCCTGAACCTTCTCCCGGGCTGCATCGACCGCAGGGGCAACTCGGTCGAGCGCATCCTCAAGCCTGGGACCAAGCTTCTCCATCGCCTGCTGGGCAACGACCGCGCTACGATGTTTGGCATCCTTGGCCAGTGGCCCGACCTTGTCTGCTGCCTGCTGCGCGTAAGGGGCCAGTTTGTCCGCTGCCTGCTGAGCATATGGGCCAACCTTGTCGGCGGCCTGGTGGGCCAGCGGCGTAACCTTGTCGACGGCTGATTGAGCCAGCGGCCCAGCCTTGTCCGCGGCTGACATGGCCAGCGGCCCGATTTTCTCGGCTACCCGCTGGGCGGCGGGGCCGACACGTTCTGCGGCCGTGTGAGCGAACTCTTCGGCGGCTGGCAAGACCTTGTTTTTCTTGCGCTTCACGTTTCCTCCGTTATGGGACTGGGGTGCACTCCAGAGTGGAGTTTCTCCACCGTACCCGTATCGGGTGACGGCAAAACACCAGGCCGTGCCAAACAACAGCCGTTCATGGCCGCCCTGAGCCTCGGCATTTCGGACCCGCGTGACAGGATGGAGTTTGGCCACTCGGCTCATTTCGGTACGAATCCCACCACCCACACGAATCTGTGGAACAGAAGGGCAGCATCTTGGCTCAGCAGACAGCAACCCTGCACACCAATCAGGGCGACATCGTGATCAACCTCTTCACCGACCAAGCGCCTAAGACGGTCGACAACTTCGTCGGCCTGGCCAGCGGCACCAGGGAGTACCGGGACCCGAAGTCCGGACAGCAGACGACCGGCAGCTTCTACGATGGGCTCGGTTTCCACCGGGTGATCGACGGCTTCATGATCCAGGGCGGTTGTCCACTCGGCACCGGCACCGGCGGGCCGGGCTCCTCCTTTGCTGATGAGTTTCACCCTGAGCTGGCCTTCAACAAGCCGTACCTGCTGGCGATGGCCAACTCGGGCCCCAACACGAACGGTTCACAGTTCTTCATCACGGCCGGGCCAACCCCGCACCTGAACCGCAAGCACACCATTTTTGGTGAGGTTGCCGACGCGCCCAGTCGTGAGGTGGTCGACAAGATCGCCAGTCTGCCGACGGACCGAAGGGATCGCCCGCAGGAGGCGGTGACCATCGAGTCGGTGGAGATCACCGGCTGAATCACCAATGACGCCTCCCTCCGGACCCGGCCCGGACTTCACCGGACCTGATTTCACCGGGCCACGCTTCCAATCCTGCTATCGACATCCCGATCGCAGCACCGGCATCGCCTGCCAGCGGTGTCACCGGCCCATCTGTGGCGCCTGCATGGAGCCGGCTTCGGTCGGGTTCCAGTGCCCTGAGTGTGTCTCTCGTGGCCGGGCCAGCATCCGGGCGCCCCGGACCGCGGTTGGTGCCCGGCTGAGGTCCAGTGGGACCCCGGTCACCTTCGTGCTGATCGGTATTTGTGCCGGCCTCTACCTGGTCAACCTGGTGCTCCGCGGCGTGGTGCTGGGATATCTCGCCCTGGATAATGCCTCGATCATGGCTGCGGGTGAGTACTGGCGGCTGCTCACCTATGGCTTCACCTCGGTTGGTTTGCTGCAGCTGGCGATGAACATGCTGGTCCTGTTCCTGGCTGGCCGGGCACTGGAGCCGCAGCTGGCCGGCTGGCGCCTTGCCGGCCTCTACCTGTTGGCCGGCTTCGGCGGGGCGACTCTGCTCTTCGTCTTCGGACCCATCACGCTGGCCGCGGTGGGCGGCTCTGCCGCGGTGATCGGTCTGCTGGCGGCCAATGGGGCGCTGAAGCTGAAGCGTCACGAGGACGTACGCGGTGATATCGGACTGCTGGTCCTGTTGCTGCTCTACAGCTTTGTGGTCGGCCGGATGTCCTACAACTGGCTGGGCATCCTCGGCGGAATCGTGGTGGGCGGTTTGGTCGGTCTAGTTCTTGTCCATGCGCCCCGGCAGCGCCGGACCAGCTTCCAGGTGCTCGGCCTCGCGGGTGTGACCCTGCTGTGCTGTGTGGCGGTGGCGGCCAGAATGCTGCTCTGAGGAATGCGCGAGCGTAGCGAGTACCAGCCTTCGCGGCGAGCGATGTCAACCTTCGCGGCGAGCGATGTCAGCCGCTCGCGACGGTCGGGATCGTGAGCCAGACTATCGGCGCGGATCCAGTCCGGCTGCATCCCTACTCCGCGCCCAGGGAGAACGCCGCCTCCAGATCATGGCTGGAGTAGGCACGGAATGCGATGTGGGTCTCGGTGCTGATGACGCCGTCCACCTTGTT
>JBBSQO010000056.1:0-8851 GCA_038244025.1 Propionibacteriales bacterium | reverse complement strand
TCAGCCGCTCCTGGTTCAGCTGAGCGCCCGCGTTGTCCTACCTATTCGGGGCCATCGGGTGCAAGTCGCGTTTCGACCTTCGTTTTCCTGCCTATTCTCGATCAGGATGTTCGGTTCCGGCTTGCTGCCCCTCGTTTCCCTGCCTATTCGCGGCGATATGCCTGAAAGCGGCATTCCGAGCCTCGTTTCCCGGCCTATTCGCGAGTCCGTACGATCCCGCGCCGGAACGGACAACACCTTGGTTGTGGATAACTCGATCCAGCTGCTCAAAATGGGGCGAGGCTTGCTGGATGAAACGGACGCCGAGAATCTTGACCCGCTCCGATGCCAGAGCCCTGGGCATCAGCATGGATGTCTTGACCGGACCGACCTTTCAGCGATTGTTCTTCGATGTCTATGTGCCGGCGACCACCGTGGTGACGCGGGAGGTGCTGGCCCGCGCCACCATGAAGATCGCGCCGGCTGGGTCGTTCATCAGCCATCACACCGCAGCTGCTTTGTGGGGAGGCTGCCCGCCCTTTCACCCCGAGGTGCACATCTCGGTGCCGGGTGCCGCTTGGCGGACGGCACGCCGGGGTATCTGTGGCCACCGCGCCTCATCGGCAGCCGAGATCGTCGAGTACGAGGGGATCCGCGTCTCTTCGGCGGCGCAGTGCTTCCTGGATCTGGCGGCCGCCCGTACACCGCTGGTCGAGCTGGTTGTCCTTGGTGACTCGCTGGTGAAGGCGAAACGGGTGTCGCCGGAGCAGTTGGTGCGGGCCGCCGGCGACTGGCGGGGATACGGAGCCCAGCGCGCGCGCCGGGCGGCGCGACTGGTCCGCGACGGGGTCGACTCGCCGATGGAGACAAGGTTGCGACTGCTCCTGGTCCTGGCCGGACTTCCGGAACCGAGGGTCAACCTGATCGTGCGCGGTCCGGACGGTTCCTGGCGGATGCGATTTGATCTGGCGTACGAGCAGTATCAGCTGGCCGTGGAGTACGACGGCCGGCAACATGCTCGGACCGACAGTCAATGGCGGCGGGACCTGCGGCGTCGCGAAGAGCTGGATCGGGAAGGGGTCCGCATCATCGTGGTGACCCGCGAGGGCATCTACGACGAACCGGAGCAAACGTTGCGCCGGGTCAGGGAGGCATTGGGAGATCGTGGCGCACCAGGGCTGCCAAAACGCTTCAAGACTGAGTGGCGGCAGCATTTCGGTAGATGAGCCGGCCGCGTTCCGTACCGGTTCATCGCGATTAGGTAGGAAAACGTGGGTCAAAAGTGCTGTATTGCGAGGAATTCTCGCGAATAGGTAGGAAGCCGGGGATCTTGGACGGGGCGGATGAACATGACCGCGAATAGGTAGGAAAACGTGGGTTCGGGACCTGGTTGGGGTAGGTATGAAGGCGAATAGGTAGGAAAACGTGGCTCCTCGGAACGGGCCCTGGGCCCGGCAGGGTCACGGGCCGTCGGGGCTCAGGCCAGGGCGGCGGAGACGACCGAGCGGGCTTCCTCCTGCACCCGGGCCAGGTGGTCCGAACCCTCGAAAGACTCCGCATAGATCTTGTAGACGTCCTCGGTGCCGGAGGGGCGGGCTGCGAACCAGGCCGACTCGGTGCAGACCTTGAGCCCGCCGATGGGGGCGCCGTTGCCGGGGGCCTCGGTGAGGATCTGGGTGATGGGTTCACCGGCAAGGTCGGACACGCTGACGGCGGAGGCATCCAGCTTGGCCAGCTTGGCCTTCTGCTCCCGGTTCGCGGGCGCATCCACCCGGGCATAGGACGGCGAGCCGTGCTCGTCCTCTAGCTCGGCATACAGCTCGCTGGGTGACTTGCCGGTGACAGCCAGGATCTCACTGGCCAGCAGGGCCAGCAGGATGCCGTCCTTGTCGGTGGTCCAGGTGCTGCCGTCCAGGGCCAGGAAGGACGCGCCGGCGGACTCCTCGCCGCCGAAGCCGATCTCCCCTGACTGCAGACCGTCAACGAACCACTTGAAGCCGACCGGCACCTCGACCAGGGTGCGGCCCAGCTGCTTCGCCACCCGGTCGATCATCGACGACGACACCAGCGTTTTGCCGATCCCGGCTTTCAGGTTCCAGCCCGGCCGGTTTCCGTACAGGTACTGGATCGCGACAGCCAAGTAGGCATTGGGATTCATCAGGCCGGCGTCCGGGGTGACGATGCCATGCCGGTCCGCGTCCGCATCGTTTCCGGTGGAGATGTCGAAGTCGCGCCGGTTCTTGATCAGGCTCGCCATCGCGTTCGGCGAGGAGCAGTCCATCCTGATCTTGCCGTCCGTGTCCAGGGTCATGAACGCCCAGCGAGGGTCGACCGTGTCGTTGATCACCGTCAGGTCCAGGCCGAGATTCTCAGCCAGGTAGCCCCAGTAGCCCACGCTCGCGCCGCCCAACGGATCCGCGCCGATGTGCAGATCGGTGTCGCGGATCGCCTCCAGGTTGAGGGCCGTGGCCAGGTCATCGCAGTACCGGCCCAGGTAGTCGAAGCGGTGCAGATCGGCCGACACCTTCTCGAAGGCCGTACGGTTGATCGCCGAAGGGTCGGCCAACATCTCGTTGGCCCGGGCGGCGATCACGGTGGTGGCATCGCTACCGGCCGGTCCGCCGTGGGGCGGGTTGTACTTGAAACCGCCATCCCGCGGCGGGTTGTGGGATGGGGTGACGACGATCCCGTCTGCGGTAGCGCCGTGGCCCGGATGGTCGCGGTTGTGCACGACGATGGCCCGGGAGACAGCCGGCGTCGGGGTGTACTCGTTGTCGCCCTCGGCACAGACCTCGACCCCATTGGCCAGCAACACCTCGATAGCCGTCGTCCAGGCGGGTGCGGACAGCGCATGGGTGTCCTTGCCGATGAACAGCGGTCCGCTGATGCCCTGACTGGTGCGGTACTCAACGATCGCCTGGGTCGTCGCGGCAATGTGGGCGTCGTTGAAGGCAGAGTCCAGGCTGGAGCCTCGGTGACCCGAGGTACCAAAAACGACCTGCTGGTCCGGGTTGTTCGGGTCGGGGGTGCGGTCGTAGTACGCGCCGATCACGGCGTCGACGTCGATCAGGTCTTCTTCCAGGGCCGGTGTGCCGGCGCGTTCATGTGCCATCCCCTCATGATGCCGGAAATCCGGCGAACAGTAACCTCCTCGCCGCAGATATCTCTCGTGCTGACAGGATGAAGGCATGACCTCCTCCAGCTTCAACCGCCCAGGCGCCGTCGACCTGTCGTCCCTGGCCCAGCAATCCGCCGCCCCGGCAGCGGGCGGCGCTTCGTACGTGATCGAGGTGACGGAGCAGAACTTCGATGAGGTGATGCGGATGTCGATGCAGCATCCGATCATCATCGAGCTGTACTCGCCGCGGGCCCAAAACTCCCAGCAGCTGTCTGACCTGCTGGTCTCGCTAGCCAACACCGCAGCGGGCAAGTATCTGCTGGCGCGGGTTAACGCCGACGCCGCGCCGAGGATCGTCCAAGGCCTTGGGGTCCAGGCGGTGCCGACCGTCGTCGGTGTCCTCGGCGGCCAGCTGGCGCCGCTTTTTCAAGGCGTCCAGCCGCGTGCGCAGGTCGAGGCGCTGATCGGGCAGCTGCTGGCCATGGCGGTGACCAACGGCATGGCCGGGACGGCACAACCGGTGGCTGGCGCGGCGGCTGGCGACGAGCCCGCTGAAGCTGGCCCCGATCCGAGGTTTGCGAAAGCCGATGCCGCACTCGAGCGAGGTGACTTCGCGGCCGCCCGGGACGAGTTCGACACACTGCTGCAGGCCGATCCGAAGGACGCCGAGGCCCAGGCCGGCCGGGCCCAAGCTGGCCTGCTGGCCCGGACCACCCAGCTGAACGGTGATCAGGTGATGGCGGCGGCGGCCGGCCATCCCGACGATCTGCAGGCGCAGCTGGACGCGGCCGACGTTGAGCTTGCCTCCGGGGACGCCGATGCCGCGTTCGGTCGGCTGCTGCAGATCGTCCGGACCAAGGCCGGCGATGACCGTGAGCGGGCTCGGCTGCGGCTGCTGGAGCTGTTCGAGACCCTTGGCAACACCGACCAGCGGGTGCTGACGGCGCGGCGGAGCCTGATGAGCGCCCTATTCTGACCGGCATTGGGCCATCCCCCCATCCATCGCTCAGCCCGTCACAATGACGTACGACCTGACCATGATCGGCGCCGGGCTGGTGGGCCTGGCCACCGCGCGGGAGCTGCATCGGCGCTTCCCGGCGCTCCGGATTGGCGTGCTGGATAAGGAGAAAGCGGTCGGCCAACACCAGAGCAGCCACAACTCCGGCGTGCTGCACTCCGGCGTGTACTACCAACCGGGATCATCCAAGGCACGGCTGTGCGTACGGGGAAGGACGCTAATGGAGCGCTTTGCCGAGGAGCATGGGATACCGCATCAGCAGTGTGGCAAGGTGATCGTCGCTTTACACGAAGGTGAGCTGGGTCGGCTGGCCGAGCTTGAGTCTCGGGGTACCGCCAACGGGGTGGCCGGCATCACCATGATCGGCCCGGAACGTCTCCGCGAGCTCGAGCCGCACGTTTCCGGTATCCGTGCCCTGCAGGTACCTGCTACCGGGATCATTGACTTCTCCCTGGTGGTGACAGCGCTGGCCGCGGAGCTGATCAACGATGGGGTTGACATCCTGCTCGGCCAGCAGGTGCAGAGCATTCGGCGTCGTGGTCGGGTCCAGCTGCTCAGCACCGCTGCAGGAGTCATCGAGACCCGTCGGGTGATCAGCTGCGCCGGACTCCAGGCCGACCGGGTGGCGCGGTACACCGCTGAGCCTGAGGTGCGGATTGTGCCTTTCCGTGGCGACTACTACACGTTGAAGCTCAGCGCTCGCCCGCTGTGTGAGAACCTGATCTACCCGGTGCCCGACCCGGCCCTGCCCTTTCTCGGGGTCCACCTCACCAGGCGCACCGACGGGGAGGTCTGGGCCGGACCGAATGCGGTGCTGGCCACCGCCCGGGAGGGCTATCGCCGTACCGACCTTGATCTTAGAGACCTGACCGAGACGGTACGTTTCCGCGGCTTCCGCAAGCTCGCCCGGGCCCACTGGCGCACCGGCGCGAGGGAGATCTGGCGCGACCTGGCCAAGCGCGCCTTCGCCGCCGAGCTGCAGCGCTACCTGCCGGAGATCGTGCCGGGTGATCTGGCCTTCGGTCCGTCCGGTGTACGTGCCCAGGCTGTCGCACCCAACGGCGCCATGGTGGATGACTTCCTGCTGGTCGAAGGTGCGGATTCCCTGCATGTGGTGAATGCGCCGTCACCGGCTGCCACGGCGTCACTGGCCATCGGCCACTGGCTGGCGGACCGGTCGGCGAAGTCGTTCGCCCTGGACTGCTGATGAGCGCAGCCTCGGCTGAAGAGCGCCGCGCTGACCGTCTGAGGCTAAGTGGTCGAACCCGTTAGCCGCAGGACGAGTTTGCCTCGAGCGTGCCGGGTCTGCACCTTCGCCAACGCGGCCAGAGCTTCCTCGAACGGATAGACCCGCTCGACCTCCACGCGCAGTTCTCTCTTGACGATCCCCGTCATGAGCTGTGTCAACTCGTCTCGGACGTCCGTCTGATGCTGGACCACTTCCACGTGCACACCGCGCTCGGGAGGTACGATGTCACCGGAAATCGAGATGATTCTTCCGCCGTCTCTCACCACGCTCAGGCTGTCGGTCGAGGTACCGGGCTGCACCGCCATCGCCGCGTCCACCCCGCCCGGCATCCAGTGGCGGATCTGATCGGGCCAGCCTGGATCATGGTAGTCGACAGCCGTCTCCGCGCCGAGGGAGAGCATGTGGTCGTGATTATGCTCAGAAGCCGAGGCACCGACCCGCCATCCCCGTGTCCGCGCAACCTGGATGGCCAAGGTGCCGATCGCCCCTGAACCTCCGGCAATGAACAGCGACCCCCCGGCTGGCACCGTCGCTAGAGCTTGCACCGCCCGCAGGACGGTGTTGCCCGCTACGGGCACAGCCGCTGCTTCGACGAAGTCCATACCAGTGGGAATCGGCACGATCAGGGAGTCAGCCTTGACCGCCACATACTCCGCCCACGTTCCGCCCTTCGGCTGCATCGAGCTGACGAAGGCAATGCGATCACCGGGCAGATGCACCGAGACGCTGCTGCCGATCTTCTCGACGAGACCGGCAGCCTCGATCCCGATCGGAAACGGGTACCTGGCGTTACCGGGCAAGAAGTAGGAGTCGTGGATCCCAACGCCAACTGCCTGTACCCGCACGAGCAGTTCGTCATCGTCGATCTGCGGGTCGGCGACCTCTGCCAACTCAATTCTGTCGTCGGTGGCGCTCAGCTTGACGAAGGCTCTCATATTTCGGATGTGCTCCTCTGCTCAACGGCGAACCGTCGTTAGCTGATGCGTGAACGCACGTCGGGGCGCGACTGCCCGCGGCAGCTCAGGCCATCACCACAGACACGAACATAGCATCACCGCAAGACGAGCAAGCGGCTGGCAAAGTGTGCATCGCAGAGATGCCATTTCCTCTGGTGCTCAACGGACCGTGAGGAACCAATTGTTCCAGTACCGAAGAGCATTCTCGCTTCATGACCCACTCAACAGCACCTGCTCATCTCTGATCGGGCCTAACGGCTAAGGGAGTGAGCCACGTTCCAGGTAGGCCGTCTCGCCGGGTTGTAGGGAGGTCGCAATGCTGAGACGGCGGTGGGACAGCGGCGTCAGATGGCCCGCCGCCTGGTCGAGGGTGACCAGCTGGACCGCGGCGATCTCGCTTGGCTGCAAGGTGAAACGTCCAAGATCATCGCCGCTGATGCTGCCGCCATCGAAGATGAACTCGATGGCGTCGTCCCAGCCGAGATAGTGCGGCATCCAGTCAATGACTAACAACGGTCCCGGTAGGAGCGCGATTCCCAGCTCCTCCCGCACCTCCCGGATGGCCGCCTCCCTTGGGTTCTCCTCCGGTTCGACGATGCCGCCGGGCAGCTCCCAGTCGCTCTTGAAGGTGGTCGTACACAGCAGCACTCTGCCGGACTCGTCGCGCATCAGGACGTGCGCGATACAGCGTTTTTTCGGCAGCACGCTGTTCATCACGCTGGAGAAGCTGGTGGGACCGTGGACAGAGTCGGTGGTCAGCCGGGCAAACAGGACGACATCATCGAAGCTGTCCTCGTCGATCTGCCAGGCCGCCCGCCGGATGCCCTCTTGCCGAAATCCGGCCCGCAGCACGGCGCGCCGTGCGACCAGGTCCTTGGCAGGAAGGGAAATCTCCAATCGCCTGAGGTCGCGCCCGAGCAGGGCATCATCGGCGACCGCACTGATAGCCTCGGTCAGCCCTCCAGCCGTTGCCGCGGCCGACCACTCCAGCACCCCGATGCCGTGGACACCGACCTGGACCCGGATCTGAATCTCCTCAGTCACGACCTCGACGGCCGGCTTTCGTCGTCACCGGTTGAGGTGTTGTCGGCCGGCTTGGCCGCCGCCTTCTTGGCCGGCTTGGCCGGGGTCTTCTTGGCGGTCTTGGCTGCTGCCTTCTTGGTGGTCTTGGCCGGCGTCTTCGCCGGCTTGGCTGGTGACTCTTTGGTGGTCTCGACTGGCTCGGCCGGCGTCTGGGTGAGCTCGTCGGAGGTGGACGTGGTCAGGATCTCTTTCGTCTTCTCCGCGTCGAACCGCAACCAGACTGCACCCAGGGGCGGGATCGTCACGCTCGCGCTGCACGGGTATCCCTGGCTGGGGACCGGCTTCGCGACCACTTGTCCCAGGTTGCCGAACTGGCCCGTCCCGTCGTACGTCTCGGCATCGGTGTTCAAGATCTCGGACCAGACTCCCTCGGCCGGCACCCCGATCCGGTAGTCCGGTCGAGGGTCGGCCGAGAAGTTGACCACGCTCGCCACCATCTCCCCTTCGGAGTCAAAGCGCAGGAAGGAGAAGACATTGCCGCCACGGTCGTCGGCGTTGATCCAGCTGAACCCGGCTGCCTCGGTGTCGAGCTCCCACAACGCCGGCTGCTGGCGGTAGATGGCGTTCAGGTCACGGACCAGCCGCTGGAGGCCGCCATGGCCCCACTGTTCGGTCAGCTCCCAGTCGAGGCTGCGTTCCTCGCTGAACTCGCGTTCCTGGGCGAACTCCGTGCCCATGAAGAGCAGCTGCTTGCCCGGGTGCGACCACATGAACGCGTAGAACGCCCTCAGGGTGGCAAACTTGCGCCACGGATCCTCCGGCACCCGCTCGTACATTGATCCCTTGCCGTGGACGACCTCATCGTGACTGATCGGCAGGATGAAGTTCTCCGACCAGGCGTAAGAGGAGGCGAAGGTCATCTCGTGGTGGTGGTACTGCCGGTAGATCGGCTGCCGACCGAGGTAGCGCAGCGAGTCGTTCATCCAGCCCATGTTCCACTTGAAACCGAAACCCAGACCACCCGACGAGACTGGCCGGGTGACTCCGGGCCAGGAGGTCGACTCCTCGGCAATGGTGATGACGCCTGGTTTCTCCCGATAGAGATGGCTGTTCGCCCGCTGCAGCAGGGAAACGGCCTCGAGGTTCTCGTTGCCGCCGTACTTGTTCGGGATCCACATCCCGGGTTGGCGGGAGTAGTCCAGGTAGAGCATCGAGGCCACCCCGTCGATCCGCAGCCCGTCGATGTGGAACTGGTCTACCCAGTAGTAGGCGTTGGAGATCAGGAAGCTTTGCACCTCGTTGCGGCCGAAGTTGAAGATGTAGGAGCCCCAGTCCGGATGCCAGCCGAGCCGTTCGTCCTCGTGCTCAAACAAGGCTGTCCCATCGATGCGCTGCAGCGCCCACGGATCGGTGGCGAAGTGCCCGGGCACCCAGTCCACGATCACGCCGTTGCCGGCCTGGTGCAGCTTGTCAATCAGATAGCGGAACTCATCAGGTGAGCCGAACCT
>JBBSQO010000055.1:0-8919 GCA_038244025.1 Propionibacteriales bacterium | reverse complement strand
TGTCCCACCGGCCCGACAGCCCGTCCGGCACCCGGCCATCCCACAGGTCCTGATACCCGGCCATGCCCTGGTCACCGGATCGGTCCGAGACGGCCGATCCATGTTCCTCGCGGTGGCCAGAGTCGGCCGGCTCATGATCGCCGCGTCTGTCCGAGCAAACAGCACCAGCCCGGCCGTGTCCGTCAGCTTGGTCTTGTCCGCTGGTCGAGTCGGGCCCGCCGGTCTGGTCAGTCGGACCGGGCTGGGCGGCCTGGTGGTCTTGTTGGGAGGCGAGCAGCTTTAGGGCCAGGACCGGGTTGGCCAGGATCCCGATCGCCTTGGAGCGGCGGACATCCATCAACGACAGGTCCCCACGCTCACCGAGGATTCTGGCGATCCGGTCCACCATCGCCACGAACCAGATCACCTCACCGGCGGTCGCCCGCGCGTACAGGGTCTTCAGCCCGCAGACGGTAGTCCGGCCGGTCCGGGCGAACCGTTCCGCCTCCGCCGCCTGCGCGCGGGCCTCCGCCTGGACCGGGTCGGCCTCAATAACCTTGGCCTCCAACAAGCGCTGGAACTTCGACCAGTTCAACAACGACAGATACCGCGACACCGCCCGGTCCACACAGCCGGCCGCCTCGAGATCCAGGTGGCGGGTCTGCTTGGCGACCTCCCGGGCCTTCCACACCCGCACCTCACCGGCCCGAACCCGGGCCCACACCCGAGGCAGCCGATGCTCCAGGTCCAGCGCATCGGCGATCATGTTATGGGCCGCCATCGGCCCCATCTGCTGCAAGGTGCCGAACTCAAACACCGCATCCTGATCCACCTCCGGGGTGCCCTCCCCGGCCAGCCGCCGGCCGGCCTCCGGCAGGCACTCAGGCATCCCCGGTGACTCCTCGGCCAGGCCCGGGAAGATCCGCTCTCAGCCGGAAACATGTGTGCCCACAAAGCGGCCAGCTCCAACAGCTTCGCTTCCTCGACCATCATCCGCCGATGCGTGGCCGACACCAGATCGGCAACCGACCCCCGGTCCAGACCCTCAACACCGCTGCTCTCAAGCATGCAATAACCGTACCGAACAGGACTGACAAAAATGCCGCCCGCCCAGTGCCACAGCGGGCCTTAACGAAGAGAAAGCCCTACCAGATCGACTGACGTTCAACCGCCCGGTCCGAGCCCCGGAGGCCATTGCCCAGGTGCCTCGTACTCATTGATGGCTCCATCGACGGTGTTTGGCTGTTTGCCCTGATCCGGGTCACAACGTACCGCCGGCCTCGCATCTCGTTCGAGCCCTGGGGACCATCAGCCTGGTCAGTGGCGGGAAGATATGCACAACCCCAGTTTCGTCCCATCCACAGGGCCGCGGTCTGGCCGAACGCTCGATGCCCACTGAGGGCAGGGTGTGGGTGGAGGTGCGAGATGGCCGATCGGGCAACGAGTACGGAACAGGACCAACGGGGGGTCAGCAGACAGGAGGTCGGCGGGCACGGCGAAGACCTCGCCGCGGCGCTCCTGCTGAGTGAGGGGCTGGAAATTCTGAACCGCAACTGGCGCTGCCCGATCGGCGAACTCGATATCGTGGCCCTGGAAACCGGCCGGGATGACCGCCGGACGGTGGTGTTCTGCGAAGTGAAGACCCGGCGCGGGCGGGGGTATGGCGGGCCGCTGGAGGCCATCACCCGCGACAAGGTGCGCAAGCTGCGGCACCTGGCAGCTCGTTGGCTGTTGGACGCTGGGGTGCACGCCGATGAGATCCGGCTCGATGCGATCGGTGTCATGTTGATGCCTGGTTGCGCGCCGGAGCTTACCCATGTGCAGGGGATCGGCGGATGAGCATGGCATGTGCCTGGTCAGTCGCGCTGGTCGGGCTGGATGGGCGGATGGTCGAGGTTGAGGCTGCCATCGGCGGAGGTCTGCCCAGAACGGTGCTGGTCGGGCTACCTGACACCTCGTTGTATGAGGCTCGGGACCGGTGCAAGGCGGCGGTGGCCAATTCCGAGCAGGCCTGGCCCAGCCAGCTGCTCACCATCAACCTCTCCCCAGCGACGTTGCCCAAGGCCGGCAGCCACTATGACCTGGCCATTGTCGCGGCGGTGCTTGGTGCAGCGGAGGTAGTCAGAGCAGGCGAACTTCGCCGGACAGTGTTGATGGGCGAGCTGGGACTGGATGGCCGGGTTCGACCAGTGCGTGGCATCTTGCCGGCCATGGTGGCCGCCTTTCAGGCAGGTTTCACCAGGGCCATCGTGCCGATCAGTCAGTCTCGTGAAGCTGCCCTGGTTGATGGGATGGAGGTCTTCGGCATTGCCTCACTGGCGCAGCTGGTCGCCTTGCTGAATGGCGAACCCATGCCACCGAGGCCGAAATCGTCCGAGGACCCCGTTGCGGAGCCGGCCGGCCGGCCGATGGCTAAGCCGAAGGATCTGCAGGATGTCGTTGGTCAGCTGGAAGCGAAATGGGCTATCGAGGTGGCAGCCGCCGGTCGGCATCACATGTTCCTGCATGGGCCGCCGGGGGTCGGCAAGACCATGCTGGCCGAGCGGTTGCCGGGCCTGTTGCCGGATTTGGAGCTGGCTGAGGCACTTGAGGTGTCGGCTGTGCACTCGCTGGCTGGGTTCGGTCTGGATGATGGACTGGTGGTCAGGCCGCCGTATGCCGACCCGCACCACTCGGCCTCGGTCCCCAGCGTGGTCGGCGGCGGGGCCCGGATGGCCAAGCCGGGGGCAATCTCTTGTGCACACCGTGGCGTACTTTTCCTGGACGAGGCACCCGAATTTTCGGCCAAGGTGCTTGATGCGCTCCGTACCCCGCTCGAGTCAGGGGTGATCACCCTCGGCCGCAGCGAGGTACAGGCACGCTATCCCGCCCAGTTCCAACTGGTGCTGGCCGCCAACCCGTGTCCGTGTGGACTGGCCTCAACCCCTGGCGCTGAGTGTCGTTGCACGCCGATGACCGTCCGTCGCTATGCGGAGAAGATTTCCGGACCGATCCGGGACCGGATCGACATTCAGCAGAACTTCATCCCGATGCGGAAAGCCTTCCTGCATGCTGCCCTGGAACAGGCCGAATCCACCGCGGTGGTGGCCGAGCGCGTCCTGGCCGCGAGAGATCGGCAGTCAGCCCGACTCCGCGGCACCGGTTGGCTCACCAATGGTGAGGTGCCCGGCACTTATTTGCGCACCCACCTGCCGCTGCCTGATGGGCTCAGCCTGGTCGAGGAGGCGGTCAGCCGGGGCAAACTAAGCCCACGCGGGGTGGACAAGGTGTTGCGGGTGACCTGGAGCTTGACCGATCTGGCCGGGCTGGATCGGCCCGGTAAGGAGCAGCTGCGGGTGGCGTTGGCGATGCGGCGCGGAGAGCCGGCCGATGGCTTACGGAGCGCGTCATGATCGACAGTGGGAGACTTGCATGATCGGCACGTTGGATGAGCGGGCTGCGCGGCTGGCGCTGACCTGCGTGGTGGAGGCAGGAGATGCCCGGATTGCCGACCGGGTGGCCTCAGCTGGGCCCGCGGAGGTGTGGCAGCAGGTGCAGGCGGGCAGGCTCGACCTACCGCTGATGCTGCGGGCCCAGCAAACCGATCTGCGACAGGTGCAGCAGCGAGCTGATGCCTGCCAGGCCCGGTTCATCATCCCCGGTGATGACGAGTGGCCATCGCAGCTCGACGACCTGGCCTGGTGTGGGACCGTTGACCGGCGTGGCGGCCTGCCGCTTGGCCTCTGGCTGCGCGGACCGGGACGGCTGCGGCGACTTGCACAACGCTCGGTCGCCATTGTCGGTGCCAGGGCATCCACGACGTACGGCGATGGAGTTGCTACCGATCTTGCTGCTGAGCTGTCGGATGCGGGGATCACGATTGTGTCCGGTGGCGCCTTCGGCATCGACGCCGCCGCTCACCGTGGTGCGCTGGCGACGCATGGGGCAACGGTGGCCGTGCTGGCTTGCGGGGTTGACGTTGGCTATCCACGGGGCAACGCTGCACTGTTCGAGTGGATGGCGAAGGAGCATCTGCTGGTCTCCGAGCAGCCACCAACCGAACGGCCGTCCCGGACCCGCTTCCTGGCCAGGAACAGGATCATCGCGGCGCTGACGCAGGGCACTGTCGTCGTCGAGGCGGCCGTCCGCTCCGGTGCCAGGAGCACGGCGAACTGGGCCGGTCTGTGCCAGCGTCAGGTGATGGCCGTACCGGGCTCGGTTCATTCGGCGATGTCGGTGACACCGCATCAGATGATTCGCGAGCAACTGGCCAGCTGTGTGACCAGTGCGCCGGAGGTGCTGGAGCTGATCTCACCGATGGGAGAGGGGACACTGATCCCCGCCCGAGGGGCGGATCGGGCCACCGATGATCTTGGTAGCGAGGAGTTGAGTGTGTACGAGGCGATTCCCGCGCGGGGCTCGTTGCGGGCCGGAGAGCTGGCGCTCAAGGCCGGGGTGAGGATCGGCGCCTGCATGTCCGCGCTCGGTGTCCTACAGGAGCGCGGACTGATCACTGAGCGGGATGAGTTCTGGCAGCTGGTGCGCTGACCCGCCAGTGTCGACTCCTGGCTCGGCACCCGCAGGCAGCGGGAAGCTCCGTCGTGCAGCACACTAAAGGCATGGTCAGCACTCCTTCGGGCCCGGTCCCGGCTTCGGGCCCAGTCCCGGCTTCCGGCCCTTTCACCACCTCGGGTGTCATCGGCGCCGGCACGATGGGAATTGGTATCGCCTACGTGCTGGCACTCAGCGGGGCCCATGTCCACCTGGTCGAACCCGATGATAACCAGGGCGACCGGGCGCGAGCTGCGATCGTGTCGCGAGTGGTCCAGGCGAGCGCGCGGGAGGACGCCAGCGCACGACTGGACGGGCTGGTTGACCGAATTCACCGGGTCACCGGCCCTGCGGAGCTACCGGCGGGGCTCGACGTCATCATCGAGGCCGTGCCGGAACAGTTGGAGCTGAAACGTTCCGTCCTCGGTCTCGCCGAGTCTCGCAATCCCGGTCTGCTCGGTACGAACACCAGCGGGATTTCGATCGGCGCGCTGGCCGAGGGATTGCACGAGCCGGCTAGGTTGGTCGGCTTGCACTTCTTCAACCCGGTCTGGGCGATGCGATTGCTGGAGGTGGTCCGTTCGGCAGTCACCACAGATGGGGTGATCGATCGCGCGCTCGCGCTGGCCGGGCAGCTGGACAAGGAAGCCATCACCGTGACGGACCGGCCTGGTTTCGCCACCAGCCGGCTTGGTGTGACGCTTGGCCTGGAGGCGATGCGGATGCTTCAGGACGGCGTCGCGAGTGCCGCCGACATCGACAAGGCGATGGAGCTGGGTTACCGGCACCCGATGGGTCCGCTGCGGCTGACCGACCTGGTGGGACTGGACGTACGGCTGGCCATTGCCCGGAACCTGCAGCAGGCCTACGGCGATCGGTTCGCACCGCCACGGATCCTTCTTGACAAGGTGGCCGCGGGAGAGCTGGGCCAAAAAAGTGGGCAAGGATTCTATCCCTGGCGTTGACTCACCGCACCCGACAGGTAGTAGGGCGAGCTCAGTCGGAGTTGGCCAGCAGCTTGTAAATCCGCTGCTGCAGCTTGGCGTTGCCACGGGGGTCATAGGGCTGCCAGAGCAACGGCATCTGGGCCTCCTCGGGGGTACGGTCGTCCTTGGCCTGGTTGCAAGGGGCGCAGGCCGTGATCAAGTTTCCGAAAGTATCCAGTCCACCACGCGACTTCGGCAGGATGTGATCGACCGTGGAACCCTTGCCGCCGCAGTACCCACAGACAAAGCCATCCCGGCGGAGCACCGCCATCCGGGCCGCGGTGTCAGAGTCCCCGAAGAGTCGGTAGGGGACATTCACCCACTCGCTCAGCACGATGGACACCGGCGCCGGCAGTACCAACCGTGGGGAGCGGATGAACTCGCCGGGCACCGACTCGAACACGTAGGCGTGCTCGCAGGCGAGCAGAGTGGCCGCCCGCTGCCAGGAGACGAAGGACAGCACCTCGTACGAGGCGTTCAGCAGCAACACACTGTGGTCCATCTTCACCCCTTCCGGTGGTTGCCGCAGCAGTCGACAACTCATGGTGACACCAGATCGCCCCGATTGCACGCCCAATGTGGCAGCGGCCTCATCTGGCATTGGGACATGCCTCGCAGTGAGGCTGGTGGTCAGTAGGGTCCAACCATGGGAATTTATGCCCGCCGCCCCTGGCGCCTTCTCGGTCAACTGACAGCCGACATCTCAGTTGTGGCCTGGGGCATCATCTGGTGGTTTGTTGGCCGGTTCGTCGATGGGGCCGTGCGAGCAGTGGCCGTCCCGGCCAGACGCACAGCCGAGACAGCCTCGTCGATGGGAGCCGAGTTTCGAACTGCAGCCAGCCAAGCAGGAGCGGTGCCGGTAATCGGGGACCAGCTGCGTCGGCCGTTCGACGGTGCCGCGGACTCACTTGGCGGACTGGCTGCATCGGTGCTGGCCCAGGCGGCGAGCATTGAACGGTTGGCCACCATCGTAGGTTGGTTGGTGTTCATCATCCCGGTCGCCATCGTGGTGGCGATCTGGCTGCCCAACCGGGTCCGGTTCTTCGTCCGGGCCCGGGCAGCACAGCTGTTCATCGACTCCGCGGCCGATCTGGATCTCTTTGCACTCCGGGCGATGGCAACCCAGCCGATGCAGGTGCTGGCCAGGATCAGTAGCGACCCGGTTTCCGCCTGGCGACGGGGAGATACCGAGGTGATCAGCCAGCTGGCCGGGGTGGAGCTGAAGCGGGTCGGGCTCAAGCCACCACCTGCGGCTGACTTGCGGCCGTCACCGCCAAGCGTCGGAAGCAGCGGCAACTACCCCCCAGCTGGTCGGCGATGAACCGCCGCCCCCCCAATGAACAGCTGGGCAGGGACTTGACAGCCGCCGATCATGGTGGGGTCTTGCGCTCAGCCGCTAGTTGCCAAAGGATGAGCCTGTGAACCGCCATCAATACGAGCTGCCGCTCGGCAGCGGAATTGACCGAACGCTGTCGATCATCTCCTACGGACATTACGGCCGACCAGTGCTGGTCTTTCCCACTGAAGCCGGGCGGGCCTGGGACTTCGAGAACAACGGCATGGTGGATGCAGTCTCCGGTCTGCTGAACGACGGCAGGGCCAAGCTGTACTGCGTGGACGCGCTGGACGCCGACACCTGGGCGGACAAGTCACTGCCGATCGAGGAACGAGCCACCCGGCACGAGATTTACATGCGCTGGCTGCTGGATCATGTGGTTCCGTTCATCCACGATGATACGACCCAGGGTGCGGAGCTGGTCACGACCGGCTGCAGCATGGGTGCCTACCACGCCGTCCATTTTGCGCTCCAGCGTGCCGACCTGGCGCCGCTTGCGTTTGGGCTGTCCGGCAACTATGACGTGACCAGCTGGGGTTCCTGGGGAGAACGCGGGGATGCCACCTACTTCGCGAACCCGATCGACTATGTGGCAAACCTGCAAGGTGATCATCTGGACTGGTTGCGAGGCAGGGTGTCGATCCTGCTCACGGTCGGCCAAGGGGCATGGGAGACTCATCCGACTGGCTCGTTGCCGTCCACGGTGAACCTGGCGCGGCTGCTGCAGGAGAAGGAGATTCGATGCGAGCTGGACCTGTGGGGATTCGAGGTCAGCCATGACTGGGAATGGTGGCAGAAGCAGTTTGCCCACCACCTGCCGCGATTCTGCTGAGCGGGCACGCCGCAACTCCGAGCGTAAACATCCCCGAGCAGGAACAAGGAACGCTAACCGAGAAGGATGAGGAGCGACGTGGTAGACAAGCACCATCTGGTGGGACCGCTGCTGGGGGCGGAGGAAGATTGGCCAAGAGCCTTTGAGACGTTGGCGCGCAAAATTGGGGTGTTCGAGCACCGGGGCGAGCGACATGTCCTAGACACCGAGCGCGTGCACATTGCCCCGTTCAACCTGCGTGATCGCGCCCGGCACGAGATTGTCATCGACCGGTTGGCGTACTGGTACTACCACCCGCGCGAATGGTTGAAGAAGGTCGCGCTGATGGATGACGTCTACCTGTTGAACTCACCGTTCACCTTCCAGGCGATGGAGAAGCACTCCGCCTACTGTGCCTTGATCAGACTCGGCATGAATGTGCCAGACACCGTGCTCGTGCCTCGCAAGAACCCGGTCGACAACGTCCGCTGGGCCTACACATCGAAGAACTACAACGATTCCTTCGACCTGGCCGCAATCGCGAACGAGATGGGTTACCCGCTGTTCATGAAACCCTTCGATGGTGGGGGTTGGCGTGGTGTCTCCAGAATCAACAACGAACAGGACCTATGGTCGGCCTACAACGACTCGGGCGAGATGCTGATGCACCTGCAGAAGGCGGTCGAACCCTTCGACGTATTTGCCAGGGCCTTGACGATTGGACCGGAGACCATGGTGATGCACTTCCGACCGGACGAGCCGATGCATGACCGGTACACGGTTGATCATGATTTTCTGTCTGCCGGGGTGGGACAGGAAGCGATCACCATCGCCCAGACCGTCAATGCCTTCTTCCGCTGGGAGTTCAACTCGTGCGAGATGCTGGTCCAGGGCGATACCGTCCTGCCGATCGACTATGCCAACGCCTGCCCTGATGTTGCGGTGACCTCCCTGCACTATTACTTCCCCTGGGCGATGAAGTCGTTGGTGAAATGGACCGCCTACTGTGCGGCAACTGCGCGCCAGTCCCGGCTGAACGTCGACCGGGAACCGTGGTTCACGATCGCCGACAACGATGACCTGTCCTACCAGGAAAAGCTCGGCGGCTACCAGCAGCTGGCTGATGCACATTTCGAGAAGGACCGCTACGTCGAGTTCTGCGAAAAGTCCTTACCCCACCTGGATGACCAGGTGTATGACTGGGTGACCTCTCCGCACTTCGACCGGCTGTTGCTGGACACCATCCGGCAGACCTACCCCGAGCATGAGCATGATCG
>JBBSQO010000054.1:0-8942 GCA_038244025.1 Propionibacteriales bacterium | reverse complement strand
GTCTGGGTGTCACGCGGACCAGCGTACTGTCCTTCCAACTGAGGAGGAGGAAGCCATGATCATTTCCCTGCGGCCGGTCGAGCCGGCTGACCTGGAGGTCTTCTTCGCCAACGAGCAGCACCCCGAAGCCGTCTGGATGGCCGCCTTCGTGCCGGCCGAGTGGGACAACCAGGCCTTGTACGACACCCGGATGCGGCGGATCCTGGCCGACGAGACGATCATGGTGCGCACCATCCTGTGCGATGGTGAGGTGGCCGGCAGCGTTTTGAAGTATGTCGTTGAGCACCCCGAGGTGAGCTACTGGATCGGCCGCGAGCACTGGGGCCAGGGCGTGGCCACCGAGGCACTGCGTCAGTTCCTGGTCGAGTTCACGCCACGGCCCGTACGAGCGAGAGCTGCCAAGGACAACACCGGCTCCCTCGCCGTCCTGGCGCACAACGGTTTCCGGATCATTGCCGAAGACATAGGCCCGGCCGCCGGGCGGATGGACATCGTCGAGGAATACCTGCTCGAGCTCACCGCTTGAACTCGCGCTCGGGGCCAGGCTCTGCTCCGTCGGCCGAGCTTATCGAAACCAGTGATCAGTCGGTTTCGTGACATGCCGCGTCGATGGCGGCCCGCAGGACACCGTTGTTGTCGGCCAGCAGAGTCTGTGCTGCGGCTGGCTCGAGGCCAGACTTGATCACCAGGATGGCGGTTTTGACGGAGCCTTCGACGGCGTCGAGGGTGGTGCGGGCCTGCCCGGCGTCCGATCCGGTCGCCAGCATCACGATCCGCTTGGAGCGCCGGCGGAGCTTTTCGTTACTGGCCTGGAGATCCACCATCAGGTTTCCGTACGTCTTGCCCAGCTTGACCATGGTGAGGGTAGTGATCATATTGAGCACCATCTTCTGGGCCGTTCCGGCCTTCAACCGGGTAGACCCGGTGAGCACTTCCGGTCCGACGACAACCTCAATGGGGACATCCACCGCGGCACCGATCGGTGCCTGCGGATTGCAGCTGAGAGAGACGGTGAACGCGCCAACGCTGCGGGCATGTTCCAGGGCACCAAGCACATAGGGGGTGCGGCCGGACGCAGCAATGCCCACTACGGCATCCGAGGCAGTGATCTGTAGGCCGACCAGGTCCGCGGCACCCGTCTCCGGGTGGTCCTCGGCGTTCTCGACGGCGTGCTCGATCGCCGTCCGGCCACCGGCAATTACCCCGAGCACCCGAGCTGGATCCATCCCGAAGGTGGGCGGGATCTCGCTGGCGTCCAGCACTCCCAGCCGGCCGGCCGTGCCAGCGCCGAGATAGATCAGCCGGCCACCGGCAGCCATCCGGCCCGCCACCCCGTCAATGGCCCGGGCAATCTCTGCCGCGCAGTCGCCGACGGCCGCGGCGACCCGTCGGTCCTCGGTGTTCATCAACCGAACCTGATCGGCAGTGGACAAAATGTCCAGTTGGGCGGTGTGCTCGTTGACGGATTCGGTAACCAAGGTGGCTAGCTGGTTGGGTAGTTCGTTCACCCGGACTAGCCTATGACCTCAGGCACTCTGAAAAGTTGACACCAGTTCTCCTGCATTGCTTGAGCTGAGCGTGGCAGCGGCATTGGTCACGGCACTGGTGTCAAGTTTCCAGAGGAGAATCTGTTTCATGCCCGAGGGAGACACGGTCTGGCGGTCCTGCCGCCAGTTGCACGCGGCGCTGGCCGGTCAGGTGCTGACCAGGACCGAGTTTCGGGTGCCGCAGCTGGCCACCACTGACTTCAGCGGGGTCGAGATGCGTGAGGTCGTCTCCCGGGGCAAGCACCAGCTGTTGCGCTTCGCCAATGACTACACCTTGCACACCCATCTCCGGATGGAGGGGGCCTGGCGGGTGGTTGATCATGGTCAGCGATGGCCCGGTGGAGCCGATTTCGAGGTCCGGGTGATCCTGGGCACCGCGTCCCGAACTGCGGTGGGCTTTCGTCTTCCGGTGGTGGAGCTGCTGCTCACTGCCGGCGAACACACGGTGGTCGGCCACCTTGGCCCCGACCTGCTGGGCGATGACTGGAATCTCGACGAGGCCGTCCGGCGCCTTCGGGCAGACCCGCAGCGCACCATCGGCGAAGCCTTGTTGGACCAGCGGAACCTGGCCGGCATCGGCACCCTCTATCGGGCCGAGGTCTTGTTCTTGCAGGGCATCCATCCGCGTTCGCCGGTCGATGCCGTTGCCGACCTCAGACGGGTCTGCGTCCGGGCCCGCCAGCTGCTGCTGGCCAACTGCCAGCGCCCGCAGCAGACGACGACAGGCAACCTGCGGCATGGACAACGCCATTATGTCTTCGAGCGTGCTGGCAAGCCGTGCCGCCGCTGCGGGACACCGATCCGGTTCGAGAGGTTTGGGCCGACCGGTCAGGAGCGCACCAGCTACTGGTGTCCTCGGTGCCAACGCTGGCCACATTCCAGCTGAGGGCCAGATCCGCTGTGCGGACGAATTTCGACCTGCGGGTCGGATCGTCGAGGGTGATCACGGGTACCTGGGACATAGGGAAGTGTTCCTCGGCTGGTGGGCTCGGGTAGCTCGTGGGCTGGATCCTTCGTGCGGATCGGGTGGCAGCGTTCATCCGTACCCGCGAGACAGCCAGCCGTCTGCACACCTTGGTGGCCGGAGAGGGACTAATGGGAGAGTCGCCGGGAGCGGAATCGAGTGTGGAGCGCGACGCAGTGCGTGGAATACTCGGTGTCCATGATGTCCCTTCCTGCCCTGTTGAGCTCCCGGGTTGAATCCGTCGTGGGCGTCGATCCCGAGCTCCGGCCGGCTACCAAGCCCCAGTTCGGCCACTACCAGTCCAACGTGGCACTCCGGCTCGCCAAGGTGGAGGGCAAACCGGCCCGGGAGGTCGCAGAGCGCATCGTCGCGGCCATCGACCTGGACGATGTGTGCGAGACGTTGGACATTGCCGGGCCCGGTTTCATCAACTTCCGGATCAAGTCCAGTGTGCTGGCCGAGTCGGTGACCGAGCAGCTGGGCGACTCGAAGGCAGGGATTGGCACCATTGATCGCCCCGAGGTGGTGGTGATCGACTATTCCGCGCCGAACGTCGCCAAGCAGATGCACGTCGGTAATCTGCGATCGACGATCATCGGCGACTGCCTGGCCCGGGTGCTGCGTGTCGTTGGCCACACCGTGATCCCGCAGAACCATGTTGGCGACTGGGGGACCCAGTTCGGGATGCTGGTGGAGCAGATCCTGGACGAGCGGATCGACGCCGCCGCACTCGACCTGACCAGCGCGGAAGCCTTGTATACCAGGGCAAACATGCACTTCAAGTCCGATCGGCAGTTTGCCGACCAGGCCCGCCAGCGGGTGGTCGCACTGCAGTCCGGTGACTCCGAGACCCATAAGATCTGGCAGCAGCTGATCGACATCTCCCTGGCCGGATTCAATGACTCGTATGCCCGTTTGAACGTGCTGCTCACCGATGATGATCTGGCCGGCGAGTCGACCTACAACGAAGACCTGCCAGCAGTGGTCAATGATCTTGAGTCCGACGGGACGGCGGTGATCGACGATGGTGCGCTGTGCGTCTTCGTGGAGGGCTTCAATGCGCCGATGATCGTCCGGAAGCGGGAAGGCGGGTACGGCTACGCCGCCACGGACCTGGCCGCTATCCGGCACCGGGTCCGCGATCTGCATGCCACCCGGTTGATCTACGTGGTGGGCGCCCCGCAGTCATTCCATTTCGACCAGGTGTTCGCGGTGGCAAGGAAGGCGGGATTCCTGCCCGACAACGTGTCGGCCGAACATGTCGCCTTCGGCTCCGTGCTGGGGCCAGACGGCAGGCCGTTCAAGACGCGGGCCGGTACGGCCGTCACCTTGGACTCCTTGCTGGATGCGGCCGAGGAGCATGCCGCCCCGCCGATTGCCCTGGCTGCGGTGAAATATGCCGATCTGTCCAATGGGCTCAACAAGGACTACGTCTTCGACGTCGACCGGATGGTCGCCACCACCGGCAACACCGGCCCGTACCTGCAGTACGCCCACGCCCGGGTCAGCCAGGTGCTGCGTAAGGCAGCGGCTGATGGCTTAGCTGAGCAAGACCGGGTGACCGTGCTCGCCGAGCCGGCCGAGCAGACCTTGGCGTTGGCCCTGTCCCGGTTCGGTGAGGTGGTCGCCGAGGTGACCAGTTCGCTGCAGCCGCACAAGCTGTGTGCCTATCTCTACGATGTTTCGGGTGCCCTCGCCGTCTTCTACGAACAGTGCCCGGTGCTAAGGTCCGAAGGTGAGGTTCGCAGCTCCCGGTTGGCGCTGACCCGGGCCACCCAGCGGGTACTGGCGACAGGTCTCAACCTGCTCGGGATCGAAGCACCGGAACGGATGTAGCCCCATCCCGTCGGTCGCCAATGATCGTGGCGGGCCGACCCTACTTGTCGGCGGATGAGGGCGGGCTGTCCGGCCCACGGAGGTCCTCGTCAACCTCGCGGGTCGGGCGGTCGTTGGCCAGCCAGGCGGCGCCGACGATGCCTGCCTTGTTCTGCAAGGTGGCCGCCACGATCGGCGTCTTCAGCTCCAGCCGGTGCAGGAACTTCGCCGCATCCTTGCTGACGCCGCCGCCGACCACGATCAGGTCCGGCCAGAACAGGGCCTCGACCACCTCGTAGTAGCGCTGCAGCCGGGCCGCGTACTGCTTGTAGGACCACCCTTCATTGTCCTTGATGCTGGCGGCGGCACGCTTCTCGGCGTCGTACCCGTCGATCTCCAAGTGACCCAGCTCAGAGTTGGGCACCAGCACACCGCGATAAAGGATGGCGCTGCCGATGCCGGTGCCGAGGGTGGTCATCAGCACCAGTCCCGGATAGCCTTTCGCTGCCCCGTAGTGCACCTCGGCGACCCCCGCGGCATCGGCGTCGTTGACCAGGTAGATGTCCCGGCCAAGCACCTCCTCGAAGATCGCCTCGGCCTCACAGTCGATCCAGGACTTGTCGATGTTGGCCGCCGAACGGGTCTTGCCATGCGTGACGACAGCCGGGATGGTGACCCCGATCGGCCCGTCGCCGATCGCGGCGGCGAAGTTGTCGACGACCTCCGCCACCACCTTGGCGACGTTCTTGGGCGTCGACTTCTTCGGGGTCGGGATGCGCAACCGGTCGGCGGTCATCTCGCCGGTGGCCAGGTCGATGGGCGCGCCCTTGATGCCCGAGCCGCCGATATCAATGCCGAGGACAGGTCGCTGATTCATGCTGGGAGCCTATCGAGTGCGGACCCGTCCGCGGCAGGTACGGCCCACAGATCCCGAACGGGTCGGCCTAGACTGACCCCGGCAGGGCTGATCGATTGGGCTGATCGACTGGGCTGATCGACTGGGCTGATCGGCAGCAGCCAGTGGACAGCATCAGTGGAGTCGACGGGAAGGGCCAGATCTGTGAAGGTTCTCATTACCGGCGGGGCGGGATACATCGGCAGCACTGTGGCCTCGGCCTGCCTGGACGCTGGCCACGAACCGATCATCCTTGATGATCTTTCCACCGGCCGGGCCGAGTTCACCCGCGATCGGATCTTCTATCAGGGCGACATCGCTGATGCCGATCTGCTCGGTACGATCTTCGCCGCGCATCCCGACATTGCCGCGGTGATCCACTGCGCCGCCAAGATCGTGGTGCCGGAGTCGGTGGCCGACCCACTCGGTTACTACCAGACCAATGTGGGCAAAACCCTTGACCTGCTGAAGATCATCCTCGACCACCGGGTGCGACGCTTCCTGTTTTCCTCCTCGGCCTCCATTTATGCCCCCGACGAGAACTTTGTCGTCAACGAGGAGTCGCCGACAGACCCGCAGAGCCCGTACGCGATGACCAAGCTGATGAACGAGCACATCCTCTCCGACATCAGCGCGGCGACCGACCTAAAGGTGCTTTCGCTGCGCTACTTCAACCCGGTCGGCACCGACCCACAGCTGCGCACCGGCCAGCAGCTGAAGGAACCCAGTCACGTGATGGGCAAGCTGCTGGACGCCTACAGCTTGGGAGTCCCGTTCACCGTCACCGGCATCGACTGGCCAACCCGCGATGGGAGTGGAATCCGTGACTTCATCCACGTCTGGGATCTGGCTCGGGCCCACGTCGCCGCAATCGAGAAGTTCGACCAGGCGACCGCCGAACAGAACTACGCCGTACTGAACCTGGGCACCGGCACCGGGACGACGGTGAAGGAGCTGCTGGCCGCCTTCGTTGAAGGCTCGGGACATCAACTCGAGGTGCGGATGGGGCCGCCCCGGCCCGGAGATGTCGCCGGCGCCTACACCACGACGGATCGGGCCGAAAGGGTGCTGGGCTGGAAGGCTGAGCTGACCGATGCAGACTCGGTCCGCGATGCTTTGCGCTGGCTGGACAAGCGCAAGGAGCTGCTGGGCTACTGACAGTGGCCCGTATCCTCTAGTTTATGACTCTCCCGGTTATCCAGGCCTCCCGCGCCATCCCTGCTGCTGCGCACGACATCTTCGAGTTGCTGGCTCATCCGGCCCAGCATGGGCTGATTGACGGTTCCGAGCAGGTCAAGGGGGTGCAGGACCGCACCCCGGAGCGTCTGTCGCCCGGGGCGAAGTTTGGGATGGAGATGCACTGGGGAGTGAACTACAAGATCCTCAACCAGGTGGTGGAGTTTGAGGAGGGGCGGCGCATCGCCTGGCGACACTTCGGCGGCCACATCTGGCGCTACCTGCTGGAGCCGATGGACGAAACGCACACGTTGGTCACCGAACAGTTCGATCCGACTGGATCCCGGTCACCGCTGGTGCTCACACTGATCAGAGCCTTGCCGAGGAATCAGCAGTCGATCGAGAAAACCCTGGCCCGGTTGGAGAGTTGGGCCCGCGAGCGCTGAGGTGGCAACCCTACCTTGCTGCGTCATCAGGAGCGGCGGAGTGGCGCCAGGTGGACGCCAACCCAAGCGACAGCGTCGTCACCTGGGTGGATCGTCAGAGTCCGCTCGTCCGGTGCCGGGGGCTCGAAGTGATCAAGGTGATCGAACAGCACCTCGTCCCGCACCCCAGCACGACTGGAATCGGCATTGTTCGCCTCCCGCCGGCGAAGTACGGTGTCCCGTTCGACCTCGAGGTAGATCAAGACGCAACGGGTTTCGACCTTCTGGGCCAGGACCCGCCATCCTTCCCGCAGGAACCGTGGCGAGCTCGTGTCGTCGATCACCACACTCCGCCGCTGCTGCAGCGCAGCCGTGACCTCTGCGCGGGCGATCTGATGAGTGCGGACCCAGTCCACCACGGCGACGCCGTCGCCGCTCCTCAGTCCGCGTCGCAGGTTGATGGCGTCCAGGCTGATCACCGTCGCCCTGAGCTCGCGCTCGAGCACGCTGGCGAAAGTGCTCTTGCCGGAGAACGACGTACCGCACAACACGATCAGCGCGATCGCCTGGTCGTCCGTCACTGGAACAGTCAACCAGCAAGCTCGCCAGGGTCCCGTACTAGCCGGCAATGGTGAGGTGAAGATGCGCCTCGCCGGGATCTGTGGTGTGGGCGGTGTCAGTTCTCGCGTTCTGTTGGCAAGTGAGGGAATCTGTGGGGCGGACAGCACCAGTTCTCGCGTTCTGTTGACAAGTGGTGCCTGCCGAAGGCCGTGTGCTGGCTCACCGGAATGGTCGACGAGGCAATCCTGATCATGGTCGACGCCGAAGTACTGCTTTCACGCACCTTCGGCCTGGTGGGAGCCTCCACGCCCGAGGAGCGTGCCGGCTTCGGTGGCGTTATCGTCAACCTGGCTTGGACCCAAGACTGAGCGTAGCGTTCGCGACATCGTCCGGGTCGAGACGCAGTTGCTGTGGACCAAGGACAAAGGACTCGACGTTCCCGGCTATGCGCTCATCGCCTTCCGCAAAGGCAGCCGACTTGTTTCGTGAACGCGCCGGCAGCAAAGTCCACCACCGTGAACTACAGCTGGCTGGTTGAGGCTGATCGCAAGTCCAGAAACTCAGCTGCCGTACAGCTGATCAAGTGACCAGGGGTAGACGGCCGGGTCGTCGGAGAAGTAGAAGGCGTAGTAGCGGCGGTAGACGTTCAACCAGTGCGGCGTTTCGACCCCGAACCACCTCTCAGCGATACCGGCGAGCCACTGGGCATCATCGTAAGCAGCTGGATAGCCTTCCAGCTCAAGGAAGCAGACGGCGCCGGTGATGTCCAGCATCGGATCGGCAGCCAGCGTGTGCGGGCTGAAGTCGCCGACTCCGGTGATCTGCGGACCAGCGGGAGTCTCGGTGACAAAGGCATTGGGCGGACACAGATCGCCGTGCACCAGCGCCGGGGCGCACTGCCGGCGGGCAAGATCAGCACGAAGTTTGTCCAAGGTGGCTTGCACATCCGGCAGGTCCTGGCTGAGCTGCTGCCAGGTGGTGGAGACGCAGCGCCGAAGTTGGCTGTCGTACAGCTCCGCCAGCGTGTCGAACTGCTGGGGGGCATCTCCCAGCAGCCGGGCAAACCCGGGCTTCGGCAGCGGCAGCTGCTGCAGGGATGCTGCGGCATCCAGATAGGAGAGCAGTGCCTGGCGGCGAGCGTCGGCCGGTGCCTGCCGGAGCCAGCCGGAGAAGTTCTGTCCCGACATCCGCCGGTCGATCGTGTAGCGACGGCCGGCGACCTCGCCGGAGTCCAGGATCTGTGGTGTCTGCAGCCCGATGTCGGCACCAGACCACAGGTCGTACAGGTCGGTCAGCTGGCTGGTGATCGTGCGGGCCGCCTCGTGCGTCGAGTGGTACAGCCGGAGCACCTTCTGCTGGGCCAGGCCAGGTGCATCCAGTGCGAACACCCGTGCCTCGCCGCCGGAGCCGAGCGGCTGGGCACCCTCGATGCCGAACTTCGCCAGCAGCCGATCTTCGTTCGGTTGATCTTCGCTCAGCTGGTCTGTCTTCAGCTGATCTTCGTTGCCTCTTCCTCCGGTCGGTGGCCGGTGGGCAGCGGCCCGGGCAATGCGGGCCCG
>JBBSQO010000053.1:0-9002 GCA_038244025.1 Propionibacteriales bacterium | reverse complement strand
GTCCCGGTTCTGGTTGTCCCGGTTCTGGGTGTCCCGGTTCTGGTTGTCCCGGTTCTGGGTGTCCCGGTTCTGGTTGTCCCGGTTCTGGTTGTCCCGGTTCTGGTTGTCGCGACTGCGGCGATCCTGGCCCAGGCTCTGGCGATTCGCCTGGCCTTGGTGATTCTCTGCGCCGTTCTGGCCCTGCCGCTGGTCAGACTGGCCTTCGTCAGGCTGGCGCTGGTCAAGCTGGCCCTGCTCAGGGCTGCGCTCGTCTCGCTGCCCCCCATTGGTACGCGAAGACGGATCCTGGCGCTGCGCCTGACCGGCCCGCGCGGTGCCGTGCTGTGGCTGATGGGCAACCGGGTCAGCCAGCTGGCGGCCAGCTGCGCCGGTAGTCGGGAGCGACTCGTGGACGGCCACCTGCTCACGGCTCGCCGGATGACCGACCTCGCCGTTTGAGCCGGCTGTCGGAACTGACTCGTCCGGTCTGCCTGACTGGACCGACCTGCCTGATTGGGCCGACTTGATTGCATTAATCAGCTGGCCCTTGCGCATCACGCCGGTGCCCTTGAGACCGAGTGTCGAGGCGAGCTGCTTGAGTTCGGGTAGGACCATTGCTTCCAGTCCTGATCCCTTGCGCCTCCGGCCGGCAGCACCCTCGGGTGCGACGGCATTCACTTCGGCTGTTTCTGTCACGTGTTTCCTTTCGGTTGGGCACCCAGGGAAGAGTGTGTTCCCGCAGGTATGTGCCCTTTCGATACTCTCCAGCGACGTAGCGCTTATTTCGCGTACGCGCCTTAAGCCATAGTGGATTGCTGTGAGGTCTCGGATGCCTCGTCATCGCCGACAAATCTGTCAACAACGGGATTCAGTCCTTACGGGCGACTCAGGTCATCTGGCCCCGTTGCGCCTGACCTACGAGGCGCCGGTGGGATCTGACCACGAAACCAGATCTGGCAACGAAATCACTTCCCCACTGATCCCAAGGCTAACACCCTCGGGAAAGAACGCGTCAATTGGCTGCCCCCTGTTTCCGAGAAAGATCAGCTGTTTCCGAGAAAGATCAGCTTTCTGTGCAGGTCAGCCATGGTTCGGGGTCTGTGGGTCACAGCGATATCCGCCGACCAGCCGCGCGCCCCGACCCACGCGGAGTCGCCGATGGTGAAAACCGATGATCTCGTCGGCCGCCAACCCTTGCAACAAGTGCCCCTCCCCGATCACCAGCACCGATGACCCGGCACCACTGATCACGGCCGGATATCCCTGTCTCCGCAAGGAATTCAGCAAATCGGCCGAGGCAGGCATGGCCGTCGCTCGGTAGCGTTGGTGCAGCCGATCCTCGGTCGCGGGCAACAGCAGCTCCGGTTGCCGGGCCAGTGCATGCACGAGCAGGGCACATCGGCCGGAGTTGGTGACCGCATCGTGATGTGAGACCGATGCCGGCAGCAGCCCCCTGGCCGCGCCGGTGGACAGGCCGGTCTCAGGAATGAACACCACCAAGCCAAGATCGGGATGCAGCTCCCCGGCGGCGACCTGAACGCCATCGCCCTCGCCAAAGGCAATGACAAACCCGCCATGGATAGCGGCCGCCACGTTGTCCGGATGGCCCTCGAACTTGTTCGCCCAGCGGAGCAGCCAGTTGCGGTCCGGCGGGCTGTCTGGCCGGGCCAGCCCCCAGGCCAGCAGCAAGCCGGTGACAATGGCCGCGGACGAGGAGCCAAGCCCACGTCCGTGCGGGATGGTGTTGCAGGCCTCCAGCAGGAGCCCCGGGGCTGCCGCTCCCAGGTCCTTGAGTCCTTGACGCGCGCATTGCAGCACCAGATGTCCCGCATCGGTCGGAATGTCGGCGGCCCCCTCGCCACTGACCAATGCCCGGTCCGCTGCGTCGGTCACCGTCAGCGTGGAACAGTCGGTCCAGTCCAAAGCGAGGCCCAAAGTGTCGTACCCGGGCCCAAGATTGGCACTGGTGGCCGGGCTCTCGGCCCGTACGGTCGTGCCGACCGGGAGCAGTGCCATCGGCTCGCTCAGCCGGCCAGCGAACAGGCCCGCGCCACAGCGGCCAGCTCAGCGCTGACCACATCAGCGGTCAGCGGCTCGCGGGTCGACAGGGCAGTGTCAATGTCCTTGAGACCGTTGCCGGTGACCGTGACCACGATCTGCTGACCGGAATCGATCTCCCCGCGCTCTTGGCGGCTGAGCAGGCCGGCCACGCCGGCGGCGGACGCGGGTTCGACAAAGACACCTTCCCGGGCGGCGAGGAGCGCCTGCGCAGCGAGGATCTGCTCATCGGTGACGGCCTCGATCAGCCCGCCGGACTCGGTCTTGGCTGCTAGCGCCAACTCGGTGGAGGCAGGGTTTCCGATCCGAATGGCGGTGGCGACGGTCTCCGGGTTGCTGACCGGGTGCCCGAGCACCAGCGGGGCGGCACCGGCTGCCTGGAACCCCCACATCCGCGGTGTCCGGCTGGCGATGCGGGCATCGGCATAGTGGCTGTAACCACGCCAATAGGCGGTAATATTCCCGCCATTGCCGACCGGGAGGACGTGCAGGTCCGGTGCATCACCCAGCGCGTCGACCACCTCGAAGGCGGCCGTCTTCTGCCCCTCGATCCGGTTCGGGTTGACCGAGTTGACCAGCACCACCGGGTATTCATCGGCCATAGATCGGGCCAGGGTCAGGCATTGGTCAAAGTTGCCCTCGATCTGCACCACCTGCGCGCCGTGCACAATGGCCTGGGCCAGTTTGCCCTTGGCAATCCGGCCGGCCGGTAGCAGCACGATCGGCCGCAGCCCAGCGCGGACGGCATAGGCGGCCGCGGACGCCGACGTGTTACCCGTCGAGGCGCAGACCACTGCTGTGGCACCGTCCCCGGCAGCCCGGCTGACCGCAACGGTCATCCCGCGGTCCTTGAACGATCCGGTCGGGTTGGCGCCCTCCACCTTGAGCCAGACCTGGCACTGCAGCAGCTCCGACAGCACGCTCGCCTCGACCAGCGGGGTACTGCCCTCGCCGAGGGTGATGCACGGATCGGTGTCCTGCAGCGGCAACCAGCCGCGATAATGGGCAATCACCCCAGACCTGGCCGGCGACGTCGGCAGCGTTGTCTGCCGCCCTCGGGTCTGCTGGCCGGGGGCGACATCCTCAACCATCTCGGTCTTGGCCGGCACCGTCATCTCATTCACCTTCCACTCGCATCACGCTGGTCACGTCTCGCACCTGGTCCAACTCCTGCAGCGCACGTACGGTCGCGCTCAGGTCGGCATCGCGGGCCCGGTGGGTGACCAGGACCAGCAAGGCATCGCCGGTATCCTCCCCATCAGCACCAGTCCGGGCCTGCTGGCGGACTGTCTGCAGGGAAACGCCATGTTGGGCAAAGCACTGGGCAATGGTCGCGAGCACCCCGGCCACATCGGCGACATCGAGCGACACGTGATAACGGGTGATGACATCGCCAATCGGCGAGACGGCTCGCTGGGTATAGGTGGACTCCCCCGGCCCAGGCGCTCCCCGCAACCGGTTGCGGGCCACGGTAACCAGGTCACCGAGCACCGCGCTCGCCGTGGGGGCACCGCCGGCTCCCGGCCCGTAGAACATCAGCTGTCCGGCCGACTCCAGCTCGACAAAAACCGCGTTGTAGGCGCCGCTGACGCCGGCCAGCGGATGCGAGATCGGGATCATGGCCGGATGGACCCGGACCGACACCGTGCGCTCCGGTGTGCCGCCTGGACGCGGTGTTGCCGGACTGAGCTGGCAGATGGCCAACAGTTTCACCACACAGCCCATCGCGCGCGCTGAGGTGATGTCGGAGCTGGAGACCTCGGTGATCCCCTCCCGGTGGACATCGGCAGCCCGTACCCGGGTGTGAAACGCCAGGCCGGACAGACTGGCGGCCTTGGCGGCGGCGTCGAAACCCTCCACGTCGGCAGTCGGGTCGGCCTCGGCATAGCCAAGCTGCTGCGCCTCGACCAGGGATTCGGCGAAGCCGGCCCCGTCGGTGTTCATCTTGTCCAGGATAAAGTTCGTGGTGCCGTTGACGATGCCGATCACCGAGGTGATCTCATCCCCGACCAAGGATTCCCGCAGCGGCCGGACGATCGGGATGGCGCCGGCGACGGCGGCCTCGAAGTACAGGTCAACGCCCGCCTCCTCGGCAGCAGCAAACAGGGTGGCCCCGTCCTCGGCCAGCAAAGCCTTGTTGGCCGTCACCACCGACGCGCCGTTCTTCAGTGCCGCCAGGATCAGCGACCGGGCCGGCTCAATGCCACCGATCACCTCGATGACCAGGTCCACGTCCGGGCTGGTCACCAGGCTGTCGGCATCTTCGGTGAACAACGCCGGGTCGATCCCCGGGCGGTTCCTGTTCAGCCGGCGTACGGCAATGCCGGCAATCTCGAGCTGGCGGCCGACTCGGGCCTGCAGGTCCGTGGACTGTTCGTTGAGCAGCCGGACCACCTGGGTGCCGACGACCCCGCAGCCGAGCACCGCAACCCGCAGGGGTCCGGCCCCTGAAGGTGCCGATTCGGAGTTCGCCATGCCGTCAGACCTCACTGGATGCCTCGTTTGTCTTGCTGAATTGTGCGCTGCTGGATGGTGCCGTACTGGATGGTGCCGTGCTGGATTGTGCACTGCTGGGTGGGTCGGATGCGGGCACGCCGCTGCTGTGACCCGACCCCGAAACTTCCCGGGGCCATTGCACTTGATTGTCCCCCATCAACCCATATCCAGTGTCATCAGGTCATCCAGAGTCTCCCGCCGGATCAACGTCGACAGCTTCCCGGCACGCACCGCCACCACGGGCGGGCGGGGTACGTGGTTGTAGTTGCTGGCCATCGAGCGGCTGTACGCACCAGAGGCCGGCACCGCAATCAGGTCACCGGGAGCAATATCGCCCGGCAGGTATTCGTCCCGGACCAGGATGTCACCGCCCTCGCAATGCTTGCCCACGACCCGGGCCAGCACCATCGGGGCATCGGAGCGCCGGGAGGCCAGGGTGGCTGAATATTCGGCCGCATAGAGAGCCGTCCGGATGTTGTCGCTCATCCCCCCATCAACCGAGACATAGCAGCGGGCGAAGCCGCCATCGAGCTGCACCATCTTCACGGTGCCGACCCGATAGAGCGCAAAGGCGCTCGGCCCACTGATGGCCCGGCCCGGCTCGATCGACAGGTGTGGCACCGCGATCCCCAAGACACGGCACTCGCTGTCCACGATCGCCCGCATCGCTGTCGCCAGCTGTTGTGGCGTCGAGGGTGAGTCGGCCGTGGTGTAGGCAATCCCAAAGCCCCCGCCAAGGTCAAGCTCCGGCAGCTCCACACCCGTGGTCCGGGCGAACTCGGCGTGCAGCCGCAGCGTCCGCCGGGCCGCTACCTCGAACCCGTCGGCGGCGAAGATCTGCGATCCGATGTGGGAGTGGATGCCAACCAGCTCCAGCGTGGGGCTGTCTCGGCAGGCGTCCAGCGCCTGTGCAGCCTGGCCGCCGGTGATGGAAAAACCGAACTTCTGGTCCTCATGGGCGGTGGCGATGTACTCGTGCGTGTGGGCCTCCACGCCGGTGGTGACCCGAACCATCACCTTCGGCACCACCCCAAGGGCGGTGCTCAGCCGGTCGAGCCGCTGGATCTCGTCAGCGGAGTCCACGATGATGCGCCCCACCCCGGACTTGAGCCCACCGACCAGCTCGGACTCGCTCTTGTTGTTGCCGTGCAGACCGATCCGGGCGGGATCCACTCCGGCCCGCAGCGCCACCGCCAGCTCTCCGCCGGTGCAGACATCAATGCCGAGTCCCTCCTCGGCCACCCACCGGGCCACCGCCGTACACAGGAACGACTTGGCCGCATAGAAGACGTCCCAGCCGGCGAATGCCTCGACGAACGAACGAGCCCGGTCACGCAGGTCCAGCTCATCCACCACATAGACCGGTGTCCCCTGCTGCTCGGCAAGGTCAACCACGCTCATCCCGTTGACCTGGAGCACCCCGTCGGCATCCTTGCTGACACCGCGACTCCACAGCTCCGGCACCAGTGCGTTGACGTCATCGGGAACGGACAGCCAGCCCGGTGCCCGAGCAGCCACATCGGCATGAATCGAGCCGGCGACGTGCGAATGGGTCATGACCGAAACTGTGCCAGATCTCCCTGTCTGAGCCGGCATTGATCAGTCGATGGACGTCGATCTGGGCAGGCCGGACCAGTGCAGGGACCGCCGACGTGAAATGTCTCTGCCATCGCTGGTACATTTCTCTACGGCCCACTGCCCAGTGGCCAGGTCGGCAACGGCCCCCGTAGCTCAGGGGATAGAGCACCGCCCTCCGGAGGCGGGTGCGCAGGTTCGAATCCTGCCGGGGGCGCCCTGCAGGTATGTACTTTTACTCACGGTTGCCAGAACCGTCGAGTTCATCCGGAGAGACGCTCTGGACAGCCCCGAAGGGGAAAAACTCAGGCGCACCATGGAACGGCAGCATCGAGATCTAGGAAAGGACGGTTTCCGGGCCAAGATCGGGCCGTCTTCCTAGATTTCGCTCCCAGTGAGTCTGCGCCAGCCCGCCTCAGTGCCGATGTTCGGCCAGGCTGAACTTTCCATCCCGCGTCAGTAGATCGGCCTGACCAGGTCTAGTCGGAGCCTCACTGGCACATCCCCGATGCTAGATTCGTCGGGTTCCGATGTCCCCTAGAGTTCGGTTGCCTTCGTGCCTGAGGATCGCTTCGTTGCCCATCCCGATCTTGCCGGCGATGGGCTGAATCACCGTTCCCCGGACGCAAAGCCATGGCGCGGTGGACGGTCGGTGATCGTCGGCTGGTGCGTCACCCGGTTCATCATCTTGGTGTTCATGGCCACCTTCGAGAGGTTCGTCATCGGGGACGTCTACTACTACTGGCGCAAGCTCGACGCTATGTCCGGGGTCGGGCTCGAACAGACCCTGACCGAGTATCCAACCCCGGTCGTGTGGATCCTGTCCATCCCCCACCTGCTGACCGGCGGATCGCGCGTCGGCTACCTGATCGCCTTCATCGGTTTCATGATGGTTCTGGACGCTGCCTTCACCTGGCTGCTGTGGCGCGATGGCGGCCGGCGCCGCACCCGGGCCATCGACTTCTGGCTGATCTTCGTCCTGCTGGTCGGACCGCTGGCCTATCTCCGCTTCGACATGATCCCGGCGGTGCTGGCCGGCGGCGCCCTCCTGGTGGCCCGCCGACGTCCGTGGCTGGCCGGCCTCTTCACCGGCCTCGGGGCAGCCATCAAGCTGTGGCCGGCACTTCTTTTCCCTGCCCTGTTGGCGCCGCGGCAAAAGCGCGGCCAGCTGACGCTGGGATTTGTCGGCATGGGTGCCGGACTGGCTCTGCTGAGCTTGCTGACCGGCGGCTGGACCCGGTTGTTCTCGCCACTCACCTGGCAGTCCGGTCGGGGGCTGCAGATCGAGTCCCTCTGGGCCACCCCGTTGATGCTGGCTCGGCTGGTCAGCCGCGGCCGCTGGACCGTGGACATCTCCAGATTCCAGGCCTTCGAGATCTTCGGGCCCGGGGTTAGCTCCTGGCTCATCATCAGCGATCTCGCCACCGTGATCGGGATCATCCTCATCGTGGTGCTGCTCTGGCGTGGCTTCCGGCACCCGGACCCGTCAACCTTCGCCGTCGGTCTGGTGATGCTGGCGGTGGTGGTGATCATGGTGGTCAGCAACAAGACCCTCAGCCCGCAGTACCTGCTCTGGCTCGCCGGTCCGATGGCCGGCCTGCTCTTGTGGGAGACCCGACCCGACTTGGTTGATCTTCCCGCTGCCAACCTGAGCGTCGACCGGCCAACGATCGGCACCCATCGTCTGGCTCGCCGGTTGAGCCTGGCCCTGTTGATCATTGCGTTGCTCACCCATCTCGTCTACCCCAGCCTGTACGACGGTTTGCTCGGCCGATGGGGAACCGGGCTGCTGGTCGCGGCCACGCTGGTCACCGTACTGCGCAACCTTGCCTTGCTGCTCTATGCCGGCTGGATCTGTCGTGTCGCCTGGCTTGCCCTGGACTCTCGCCGGCCAGGTCGCTGAGCTCAGGGTGGCTCAGTCAGGGCGGCAGCGAAACGGGAAGTGAGCGTCGCGGCCGGGTCACGGAGATCCTGCCCACCATCGACGCGGAAGGCGAACGGAACGCTCGCCAAGTTCGGTTTCGGTGAAGATCACTGGCGACAGCCCGGTCCCGCGTCCAGTCGGTACTTGACTTCGTCGACATCGACTCCGGCCACTGGCCCATGGTCAGCCAGCCGATCAAACTCGCCCGGCTCCTTGTCGCGGCTGTGGAGGCCTGACATGGCGCTCCTTGGACCCTCCTGGTCACCAGAGAGCGCATCGTTCGCCCGCGCTGATCAGACGGTGACGCCGCTGGCATGCGAACCCGACGCAGCTGGTGCACTCAGGGCGCAGGCTTGTCCGCCGGCGGCTCGGTCCAGCCGACGGAGTCCCTGATCCCGATCTTGACCAGCTCGGGGACCGGACCCGGCGCCTCGGTGACCACGGTCAAGCCGCCTTTGGACTCATACAGCACGTACCTGATCTGGGAGATCTCGTACACGCCTTGCTGTCGCAGCTGCGCGTACAGGTCGTTGGTGGTCAGCCCACACAGCCGCAACTGGTCCTGCCGGACTTGGCCGTGAGCCACCAGCACCCGCACCCGGTGGTCGGCGAGCTTGCCCAGCAGCGGGCGGAACCGCAGCCGGCTCGCCAACCGGTGGATGAGAATCAAGCTAAACAGGGCGACTGCACCGGTGAGGTAGGACTGGCCCTCCGCGAGGGCGGTCCGCCCGACGATGGTCCCCATCGCCACAGCGGCGGCGAAGTCGATGATCGTCCACTGAGCGAGGGTGCGGCGCTCACTTAGCCGCAGCCCCACCGGGGCGGTGGCATACATCAAGACCGCCTTGCCCAGCACCTCCCCCAGCTGGGCCGACTGGCCAATCAACCATTGCAGTCCACTGTTCTCCCCCTCATCCATCGTTGCCCGCTATTCGTTACCTATTCGGTACCACGCCGTCTTGACTTTTAC
>JBBSQO010000052.1:0-9008 GCA_038244025.1 Propionibacteriales bacterium | reverse complement strand
GCGGGGCACCTGCCGGGCGCGGACATGAAGGACAGCACCCGGGATCAGATCTCCTTCGGCCAAGGCCTTTCGGTTACCGGTATCCAGGAGGCCGCTGCGATCGCTGCGGTTGCCAACGGCGGGGTGTACAACAAGCCGACGATCATCAAGTCGGCGACCGGCACCGACGGTCAGCCGATTCCGACCACCCGGCCCGAGCCACGCCGGGTGGTCTCGGAGAAAACGTCCGCTGCCGTGCGCTCCATGATGGAGTCGGTGATCACCCCCGATGGGTCGGGTCGGAAGCTTCCGCTGGACAACTACCGGATGGCCGGCAAGAGCGGCACAGCTGAGCGCTACAACGCACAGTGCAGGTGCTACCGCGGCTACACCACATCCTGGGTCGGGATCGCGCCCGCCGATGACCCCGACCTTTTGACCTATGTCGTGTTGCAGAAGCCCAGGAAGGGCAACTCCGGCAGTGCCCTGGCCGGTCCGGTCTCCAACGACATCATGCGTTACGCCCTGCCGCGGTATGCGGTAAAACCGTCCACCACGAAGGGTCCCAAGGGTGGCCTGGAATGGTGATCGTCACGCTCCGCACTGCCGGGCAACCGGTGCCGGTTGCGAGCTGTCCGGGCCGCCCGCGTGGTGGGCAGGGCGATTCTGAGATCCCGGCCTCGGGCCGATAGCGTCGTGGGCGTGTCGAATCCGCGGTCGGCCCTCCGACCAGAACTCCTCCGACCAGAACTCCTCCGACCAGAACATTGCCATCCGGTACCGCTGAGTTCCGTGCTCGCTGCTCCGGGGGGGTTGGAGTCTGGCGTCAGCGGGATCACGCTGGACTCCCGGTCGGCCCAGCCAGGCGACCTGTATGTGGCGCTACCCGGTCTTCACGCCCATGGCGCACAGTTTGCCGGTGCCGCCATCGAACGAGGTGCGGTCGCTATTCTCACCGATGCTGTCGGTGCCGAACAACTGGCCGGTAGCTGCCCCGCACCCGACGCCGGGGCGAACCGCGCCGGGACGAACCGTGCCGGGGTCGGCGTGCCGGTGATTGTGGTCGACGACCCACGTCGGGCGATGGCTGAGGCGGCGAGCAGAGTCTATCGACAACCTTCCGAGTCGATGCCGATGCTGGCGGTGACCGGCACCAACGGCAAGACGACCACGGCCTTCCTGCTGGCCGCCGCACTGCGGGCCGCAGGCTGGCGCCCCGGCATTATCGGCACGGTTGGTTTCCTGCTGGATGGTCAGCAGCTGGTCGGCAACCGGACGACGGTGACCACGCCAGAATCTCCGGACCTGCACGGTTTGCTGGCCTTGATGCTGGAGCGCGGTGCGGACTGCATCGCGATGGAAGTGTCCTCCCACGCCATGGCGCTGCATCGAGCTGATGCGATCCGCTTCTCGGTGGCCGGATTCACGAATCTGGGCCGCGACCACCTCGATTTCCATCACACCCAGGAGCAGTACTTCGAGGCAAAGGCGGCACTGTTCACACCCGAGCACACCCGGCATGCGGTGGTCAACATCGATGACGAGTGGGGCCGGAAACTGGCCGAACGGGTAGCCGAGGCCGGTCAGATCGGCCTCTCCACCACAAGTCTGGGCCCAGGTGCCGATTTCTGCGTGTCCGGGGTCCAGGTCATGAGCAACGGCGCCAGCGCGGTCACCGTACGAACACCCGCGGCTGATCTTTCCTTCACGGTGGGGCTGCCAGGGGAGTTCAACGTCTCCAACGCGCTGACGGCCTGCGCGATGCTGGCCAACTCCTCGATGGAGCTCGATCTTTCCCAGGCGGTTACCGGGTTTGCCGGGGCCCAGGTGCCGGGGCGGATGCAGCGGGTCGATCTGGGACCAGAGGCCCCAGAGGTTCTGGTCGACTTCGCCCATACCCCCCAGGCCGTCGCCGCGGCACTGCAGGCCCTCGACGGCTCTCGCTGTATTGTCGTCCTCGGATGCGGTGGCGACCGAGATCTGGAGAAACGGGGGCCGATGGGGGCCGCTGCGGCGGCCGGCGCCGCCGTCGTCATCATCACCGATGACAATCCGCGGGGCGAGGATCCGGCATCGATTCGCGCCCAGACGATGGCCGGGGCGCTCTCGCAACAGCAGCTCTCAGGCTCCGATGTCGTGATCATCGATGGCGGTGACCGCCGGACGGCCATCCGTCGTGCGCTGGCGGCGGCTGGTCCCGGAGACCAGCTGGCGATCCTCGGCAAGGGACATGAGCAGGGACAGGAAGTTGCCGGTGTGGTGAGGCCGTTCGATGATGTCTCGGTCGTGGCAGAGGAGTGGGCGGCACTGACGCGCTCGGGTGCGACCCCATCCCGGACATCTCCATCCCAGACATCCCCGTCCCCGATGCCCACTGCAGAGCCGGGCGCCGATCCTGGCGGGGCAGTGGACCCGGCATGATCACCATCTCGGTCGCGCGGCTGGCGGAGCTGTTGGGTGCCGAAGTCGACGTGGCGGAGCCGAGCAGGATGGCCGGTCCGGACGTCTGCATCGACTCCCGCCTCGTCACCCCGAGCGCAGTATTCTTTGCCCTGCCGGGTGAACAGGTCGACGGTCATGACTTCGCCCCCACTGCCCTGGCCGCCGGGGCGGCGGTCGTGGTTGCTGCCAGGCCGGTTGCCGGTGCAGCGGGGCACACCCTGATCGTCCCCGACGTGGTCGCCGCTCTCGGCCGACTTGGCGGCTCGGTGGCCCGGGAGGCGCGTAGCCACGGGCTGCGGGTGGTGGCCATCACCGGATCCGCCGGAAAGACCTCCACCAAGGACCTGCTCGCGCAGATCCTGGAACAGTCCGGACCCACCGTCGCCGCGCAGGGCTCGTTCAACAACGAGCTCGGGGTGCCGCTGACCGCGGCCCGGGTCGATCGGTCGACGCGCTACCTGGTCAGTGAGATGGGCGCGCGGGGTAAGGGGCACATCAGCTACCTCTGCCAGATCACCCCGCCAGACGTCGCCGCGGTGCTCAATGTCGGCCATGCGCATCTCGGGCAGTTCGGCAGCCAGCAGGCGATTGCCGAGGCCAAGGTCGAGATCGTCGAGGCACTGGATGGTTCCGGTACGGCGGTCCTCAACGCAGATGACTCGCAGGTCCGAGCCATGGCCAACCGGACTGCTGCTGGGGTGCTGTCGTTCTCCGTCCAGGGACCGGTGCCGGGTGATGGTGCCGCGGTCTGGGCCACCGGCATCAGCAGCAATGATCTCGGCCAGCATCGGTTCAGCCTGTCGGCTCGTGGGGTCCGAACCGGAGGCGAAGCCCCGGTCCGGACGGCCCCTGGCCAGTCAGCACAGGTGAGGTTGGGTACTGTCGGCCGTCATCAGGTCGGCAATGCCGTCGCTGCTGCTGCCGCCGCACTGGCGCTCGGCCTAGACCTGCCGGTGATCGCCGACGCTCTCTCGCACTCGGTGAACCGGTCCCGCTGGCGGATGGAGCTCACTCGTCGCCGCGATGGCGTCATTGTGGTCAACGACGCCTACAACGCCAATCCCGAGTCACTGCTGGCGGCCTGTCAGACGTTGGCCGAGCTGGGGGCGGGCTGGCGTCGGCAGACTGGCTCCGGCCCGGTCCGTACTTGGGCTGTGCTGGGCGACATGCTGGAGCTGGGTCCCACCTCGACCGCCGAGCATCGGATGCTGGGTCGCGCCGTGGCGGAGCTGGGCATCGACCAGCTGCTAGCGGTGGGAGAGAATGCGGGAACCCTGGTCGACGGTGCCCGCCGGGCCGGGATGGCCGGCCGGGCGGCAGTGTCGCCGGACAAGGAGGCGCTGGCCCGCTGGCTGCCGTCCCGCCTGCACCGTGGGGATGTCGTGCTGGTGAAAGCTTCACGTGGAATGGGACTGGAGACGGTGGCAGAAGCGCTACTGAGGAGCGAGGCGGCCGAGTGAAGACGATTGTTTTCGCCGGCGCCTTGGCACTGTTGGGCACGCTGCTGGGCACTAAGCTGGCCATCGGTATCCTGGTCCGGTGCGGTTATGGCCAGTTCATCCGGGACGACGGGCCAACGTCGCACCACACCAAGCGTGGTACGCCGACCATGGGTGGCACGGTCGTCATCATCGCTGTCCTGGTGGCCTACTTCGGCAGCCATCTGATCACCTGGACCATGCCAACGGCCTCGGCACTGCTGGTGCTCATTCTGTTCACCGGGCTGGGTGTGGTCGGCTTCCTTGACGACTGGATCAAGGTCTCCCGGCAGCGTTCACTCGGGCTCCGCAGCAAGGCGAAGCTGGCTGGCCAGATACTGGTGGCCATTGTCTTTGCCTGGCTGTCCCTGCAGTTCCCCGACGAGCGCGGGGTGACGCCGGCATCGCACTTCGTGTCCTTTCTCCGCGACATCGACTTCTTCCGGCTGCCGCTGGTCTTGTTGATCATCTGGGTGGTGATCCTGATTGCCGCTGCCAGCAACGGCGTCAACCTGACCGATGGCCTGGACGGTTTGGCCACTGGTGCCAGCGTGATGGTGTTCGGCGCCTACACGCTAGTGAACATCTGGCAGTTCAACCAGAGCTGTGCCTTCGTCTCCTCGGCCGGCCCGAAATGCTATGAGGTCCGCAATCCCCACGACCTAGCCGTGGTGGCGATCGCGCTGGCGGGTGCCTGCTTCGGGTTCTTGTGGTGGAATGCGAAACCGGCCAAGATCATCCTGGGTGACACCGGGTCGTTGTCGCTGGGCGGGGCGGTGGCGGGGCTCGCCATCTTCACCCGCACCGAGCTGCTGCTGGTCATCCTGGGTGGCCTGTTTGTCATTATCTCCTTGTCGGTCATCCTGCAGGTGGGCTTCTTCAAGGTCACGAAAGGCAAACGGTTGTTCAAGATGGCGCCCCTGCAGCATCATTTTGAGCTGCTGGGCTGGGCGGAGGTCACCATCGTGATCCGGTTCTGGATCATTGCTGGTCTGTTCGTGGCTGCCGCGCTGGGCATCTTCTATGCCGAGTGGGTGGCAGGGTCCGGATCATGACGCTCAGCTGGCTGGCCGGCGCTGACCGTACCTCGGACTGGCCCCGGGTCCGGGTGGTGGTGGCCGGACTGGGTGCCTCCGGCTTTGCCGCGGCCGATGGCTTATCCGAGTTCGGTGCCCGAGTGACCGTGCTGGATGACCTGGCCTCGGATGCGAACGCCGAGAAGGCGACCTTGCTGGAGACCCTGGATGCCGAGGTCCGGTTGGGTGCGGGAGCGACCGCGGTACTGCCGACCGGCACCGACCTGGTGGTCACCTCGCCGGGTTGGAAGCCGGACACGCCGTTCCTGGCTGCTGCCGCCGCGGCGGGAATCCCGATCTGGGGCGAGGTGGAACTGGCCTGGCGGCTGAGCCAGCCGGACAAGATGGTGCCCTGGCTGGCTATCACCGGCACCAACGGCAAGACCACCACGGTGCAGATGCTGGCGGCGATGCTGTCCGCGGCCGGGTTGCGTACTGCTGCGGTGGGCAATGTCGGTCGGCCGATCATGGAGACCGTGCTCGACCCAGAACCGTACGATGTGCTGGCCGTGGAGCTGTCGAGCTTCCAGCTGCACTGGACGCACTCGCTGGCGCTGCATTCCGCGGCCGTGCTCAACCTGCACCCCGACCACCTGGAGTGGTATCCCAGCTATGCCGACTATGTCGCGGACAAGGCAAAGATCTACACCCGGGTGCGGAACAGCTGCATCTACAACGTGGCCGACCGGGCCACCGAAGAACTGGTTGAGGAGGCCGAGGTGGCCGAGGGTGCCCGGGCGATCGGTTTCACCCTTGGCCTGCCGGGGCTTTCGATGCTCGGCATTGTCGATGACCTGCTGGTGGATCGCGCCTTCATCGAGCAACGCAAAGACTCGGCACTTGAGCTGGCAAAAGTCTCCGACGTGTCGCCGAACGCCCCGCACAATATCGCCAACGCGCTGGCGGCGGCGGCGCTGGCCCGCTCCTTCGGGGTACCGGCTACCGCGGTCCGGGATGGGTTGCGCCAGGTGCAGCTGGGCGGGCATCGGATCGAGACCATCACCGAGCGGAACGGCGTCCGCTGGGTCGACGACTCGAAGGCGACCAACCCCCATGCGGCGGATGCCTCGCTGGCAGCCTTCGAGCGGGTGGTCTGGATCGCCGGCGGTCAGGCGAAGGGAACGAGCTTCGATGATCTGGTCCGCTGCCATGCATCCCGGCTCCGCGGAGCCGTACTGATCGGCGTTGATGCCGACGTGCTTGCCGATGCATTGCGGCGACACGCGCCAGAGGTCCCGGTGATTCGGATCGAGGCAACGGACACTGGAGCGATGGCACAAGCCGTCGCCGCCGCGGACCGCCTCGCCCAGGCGCAAGATACGGTCCTGCTGGCGCCGGGCTGTGCCAGCAAGGACATGTATTCGGGATATGCCGCGCGGGGTGCGGCCTTCACCGCGGCGGTGACTGACCTCGGTCGCGGAAATACGAGCAGGTAAGGAAGGGAGAAGTGGCGATTCGCAGCACCCCACATCCACCGGCTGCCCCACGGCGGATGACCACACGGCGGACGGCACAGTCGACGACAACGTCGCCGGAGCAGTCCGAGCCGGCCTCGGGGTTTCTTCGTTCGGCACTGATCCGGCCGATGGCCAGCTATCACCTGGTGATGGCGGCCGCCGGCCTGCTGCTCGCCCTCGGGATGATGATGGTCTTGTCAGCCTCCAGCGTCTATGCCTATATCCACACCGGGGACTCCTACTACTTCGTCAAGCGTCAGGTGGTCTTCCTGATCGGCGGCCTGGTGGTGGCCTGGCTGGTCTCCCGAGCCTCACTGAGCAAGCTCCGGCTGCTGGCCTGGTGCGGGCTCGGCGGGTCGTTGTTTTTGCTGGTGCTGACCTACACCCCGCTGGGCGTCGACATCAACGGAAACCGCAACTGGGTCGATCTGGGGTCGTCACTGTTCAGGGTTCAGCCCTCGGAGTTCGCCAAGCTGGCGATGGTGGTCTGGAGTGCTGATGTGCTGGCCCGCAAGTACAAGCTGCTGGAGCAGCCCAAGCATCTGCTGTTCCCGCTGCTGCCGGTGAACGGGCTGCTGATCTTGCTGGTGGTGTTCCAAGGGGATGTCGGCACGGCCGTCGTGATGGCAGCCATCCTGGTCGCGGTGTTGTGGATCGTCGGGGCGCCAATGCGGATCTTCGTCACCCTCAGCGTCGCCGGGGTGGCCGGCCTGGCCGCTGCCATCCTGACCAGCACCAACCGGATGCAACGGTTCGCGGCCTTCTTGAATCCCGCCGCCGACCAGGCCGGCACCAATCTGCAGCAGACGGTGGCTGGCTATGCGCTGGCTTCTGGTGGCTGGTGGGGCCTGGGGCTAGGTGCCAGCCGGCAGAAGTGGGGTGGGTTACCCGAGGCACACACCGACTTCGTCTTTGCCGTCATCGGCGAGGAGCTCGGCCTGTTCGGCACTCTCGCGGTGCTGGGGTTGTTCCTGGTCTTCGGTTATGCCGGCATCCGGATCGCGTTGCGCTCCGACGACCACTTCTCCCGCATCGTTGCCGCGGGCATCACCGCCTGGTTCGTCGGCCAGGCTTTGATCAACCTCGGGTGCGTGCTGCGGCTGCTGCCGGTGGCCGGGGTTCCGCTGCCGATGGTTTCCTACGGCGGATCAGCCCTGCTAGCGAATCTCGCTGCGGTGGGACTCTTACTCGCCTGCGCCCGCAATGAGCCGGAAGCGCGCAGGATGCTCGGCCAGGCCGGTCGCCAGCGCAAACCCAAGCCGACCATGACCACCGTCATTGGATCACGCCCACCTGGATCGCGCCCGCTTGGATCGAGCGGTGTTGGATCGGGTAGGGGATGAGCCAGTGCCCAGCCCGATGATCAGCATTGTCCTTGCCGGTGGCGGAACAGCTGGGCACACCTCGCCGCTGATCGCGACCGCGGACCAGCTGTGGGTCCGGGAGCCCGGCATCCGGTTGACGGCAATCGGTACGCCCAAAGGTCTGGAGTCGCGGGTCATCCCGGCCGCCGGCCTGCCGCTTGAGCTCATTCCGCCGGTACCGATGCCCCGCAGGCTTGGGACGGACCTGGTGCGGCTGCCGCTCCGGCTGCGCGGCGCGGTGGCCGAGGCGAAGGCCATCCTGGTGCGGGAGCAGGCGGCTGCAGTGGTTGGTTTCGGCGGTTACGTGTCGATGCCGGTCTACCTGGCAGCGAGGCGGCTCCGACTGCCGATCATCATCCATGAGCAGAACGCCGTACCGGGCCTCGCCAACAAGGTCGCCTCCCGGTTCACCCCCCACGTGGCGGTGTCCTTCCCCGGTACCCCGCTGCCACGTGCCCGCTATATCGGCCTGCCGCTTCGGGCCGCGATCACCAACCTGGCCCGGACCGGTACTGGCTCGAAACAGGCGGCTCGGGAGTCCCTCGGGCTGGCACCGGACCGGCCCACCCTGCTGGTCAGCGGAGGGTCGCAAGGAGCCCGCAGCATCAACGCGGCAATCACCGACGCTGTCAGCGGACTGCTGGCAGGAGGCATCCAGATCCTGCACGTACTGGGCGCCGGCAATGTCTTCGACGAGATGGCGCCGCTCACCGACGAGCAGACCGGGGCTCGCTATTGCCCGGTGGGTTATCTGGACCAGATGGAGCAGGCGTACGCGGCAGCCGATCTGATGCTTGGCCGGTCCGGTGCCGGGACCGTGATCGAGACTGCCGTGCTGGGACTGCCGGCGGTCTTCGTGCCGTTTCCGCACGGCAATGGTGAACAGGCCTGCAACGCACGCGCACTGGTTGACGCCGGCGGCGCGCTGCTGTTGGCTGATGGCGACTGCACGGGGCAATGGTTGCTGGACCGCCTGCCGGGACTGGTGGACAATCCCGACCGGCTGCGAAAGATGAGCGGGGCCGGCCGCGACCTGGTGCCCGCCGATGCGGCCGCCGTCTTGGCGGCCATGGTGTTGAGGGTGGCCCGTGGTGAAGGTGGCCCGTGGTGAAGGTGCCCGTGGTGAAGGTGCCCGTGGTGAAGGTGGCGCGATGGTAAAGGTAGCCGTGGTGAAGGTAGCCGTGGTGCAGGTGGCGCGCCGATGGCACTGAT